>DAHUXT010000459.1 GCA_027307065.1 Ktedonobacteria bacterium | reverse complement strand
CGCTGGTCTTTGCGTTTCCGTCGGGCAGACCTCTCCCCCTACCCCCTCTCCGGCGCGGGGAGGGCAGCCACCCGACCATTCAGGCTCTTGAAGCCCCTCTCCCTTCAGGGGAGAGGTTGGGGAGGGGGTCTGGTCGTCTCGTCGCCACTCGCGACATTGGTAGCCCATACCCTCTCCCTGCAAGGAGGAGGGTGGCCGCAGGCCGGGAGGGGGCGCCACACCGCAGAGAATCTCTGGCAGATTTTTTGCGATGGTACGCTCATCGCGGGTGATACAATGCCGCTATCCTCGCTGGTGGCCGGTCGCGTGGAGCGAACTGAATGCTCGCCGGGAGGGTTGTCTCGTATGAGGAGGAACCAACTACGGCAAGAAACGAACGTGTGATCAATTTACGGGACGAACAGCGGCCTGAGCGCGCCTATCTGATCGCGGTGGAGAACCAGAGCGTAGAATCGCTCTGGAGCCCTGAGGATTCGCTGGAGGAGTTGGCAGCGCTTGCGCGCACCGCTGGGGCTGAGGTCGTTGGCACCGGGGTGCAGCGGCTCAAGTCGGTGAATCCCACACTCTATGTCGGCAAAGGGCGTGCTCAGGAACTGGCGATGTTGCGCGAGGAGCTTGGGTTCACGCTGCTGATTGTCGATGATGAGCTTGCGCCGACGCAGCTCCGCAACCTGGAGCAGACCGTTGGCGCTCGTGTCATCGATCGCACTGCCCTCATATTGGATATCTTCGCGCAGCATGCCCATACCCGTGAGGGCCAGCTTCAGGTAGAGTTGGCGCAACTGGAATACCGTCTGCCACGGTTGGCTGGCAGCGGTCGCGGCGAACTCTCGCGGCTTGGCGGTGGCTCGCGTGGGTCTGGTGGTGGCGGAGTCGGTGGCGCGATCGGCGTTCGTGGTCCTGGCGAGACAAAGCTGGAGATCGACCGCCGCAGGATTCGCGCGCGCATCGCCGAGTTGCGCCGTGAGCTGGATACGGTGCGCCAGCAGCGCACATTGCAGCGCCGCCAGCGTGAGGCGCGGGCCATCCCGGTGGTCGCGGTGGTCGGCTACACCAACGCGGGTAAGTCTACGCTCTTCAATACACTCACCGCGGCATCGGTGCTGGCGGAAAACAAGCTCTTCGCCACGCTCGACACCCGCTCGCGCACGCTGCGCTGCGGCTGGGCGGGGTGGGGGGAGCGCGAGGTCGTCGTCACCGACACCGTGCCGCTACCGGCTGATCGACGCTTCCCCGGACTCACCGTGCTCCCGATCGCGCCGCTGCTCGCCCGCGCCGCGATCGACAAAGGGATCGAAAAGCACGACACGACCGCGCTCGCGATCGTCGTCGTCGCGTTCATGGTCTCGGCGCTGCTCGT
>DAHUXT010000458.1 GCA_027307065.1 Ktedonobacteria bacterium | reverse complement strand
CCGGACAACGCCAGGAAAGCGAGACGCGCCATCGGGACATGCGTCGTCCCTCGCTAATGCCAGGCGCGCCACAAGCAAGCAAAGACGTCGACATCGGCCTCGACATGTGGGCCACCTTCCGCACACCTCGCGTGACGAATACGCATATTACTGACGGGTTCCCGTTCGATGTCAGCGGCGTCCCAACGATGCAGTTGCCAGCGCTCCCGAAGGAACTTTTCCCAACACCCACCCGGCAACCGCGGCAGCGTCCACAGGCCGATACAGCATACCCGACGTTGGTCCGTCCTCCTGTGGAAGACAGCGCCAGCGTTGGCGTTGACGATGAGCTTGCCGTCGACGAGCTTCCGACCTGGGTCTTGCCGGCTATATCCGTACCAGCGGAGACGCCCGTGCGGAAGCGCCTCCCTCTTGGCCGTGGGCTGGAAGGCTATCTCGGGCTCGTTGGCGGCCTGCTAAAAAGCTCCGGTAGCTATGCGCTGGCCTCGATGGTGTCGCCGCTCATTTCTCTCGTGCTCTCCCCGTTCGTGACCCATCATCTCTCGCGGGCGGAGTATGGAGCGCTGGCAGTCGTCTCCACCACGATCAGCCTGACAGCCGGCCTGAGTCAACTTGGCCTGGGGTCTGCCTTCTTTCGCGCCTACAACTACGACTTTACATCCGAGCGCGAGCGCCGAAGCATCATTGCGACGGCAGGGATGCTCCTGGCGCTCTCTACCTTGCCGATTGCCGCACTCGTGGCGCTGGCGGCGCCACTCATTTCCACGCTGCTGTTTGACACTCCCAAGGATAGCCAGTTGATTGTCATTGGCGCAGGTGTGTTGGTGCTGCAAAACCTGACAGTGCCTTCCTTCGCATTTCTGCGCGCCGAAAACCGAGCGCTCCAATACGCGTTACTCTCCATCGGCAACATGCTGGTCAATATGGTCGGCACCATCCTCTTCGTGGGTCCATTGAACAAAGGGGCGCCGGGATCATTGTTCGCTACTGGCTGCGGCTACGCATTTGTATTTCTATGCACAATTCCTTTTTTGCTCGTTCGGAGTCGGCTTCACCTGCGGCTTGATATCGCAAAAAGCATGCTCGCGTTTGGCGTGCCGCAAGTGTTCAGTCTGGTATCGTTCTGGGTGTTGCAGGTCTCAGATCGCATGCTGTTGGGCGTGATGCGCTCGCCAAGCGAGACCGCGACGTACGCGGTGGCCTATAGCCTGGGAACGGTGCTCTCCACAGTGGTCATCAGCCCTTTTGCCCTCGCCTGGCCGACGACGATGTACTCCATTGCCAAGCGCGAGGATGGTCCGCGGGTGTTTGCGAATGTCTTTCGCTGGTTCAGTCTGGTGCTCTTATTCGGCGCGTTCGGTCTCTCGGTGGTCGGACGATTCGTCATTGACTGGCTATTTCCGTCGAGCTACCATGAGGTTGGCTA
>DAHUXT010000457.1 GCA_027307065.1 Ktedonobacteria bacterium | reverse complement strand
CACTCGGCCAAAGTCACTAGCCGGTGGACATAGCGTCCGGACGGCTGGCCGTAGCGCACAAGCGCGTACAACAATCGCGCGTAGGGTCTGCCTAACGCCCTGGCGGCTTGACGAGCCGTGAAAATCTCGTTCATAATCCGTAGCTCCTTTCGACTGGTCTGGTTGGAACATATGTCTGTGATTTAAGCAATACACACCTCACAAGAAGCGGGCGGTATTACGAAGGGTCGTCTCAAATTGAGACGACCCGCGCTGTTATGCTGCTCGGTTGCTTACGTTACACGAGTCTATTGTTCTGGCATCACCGCGCGCTTGACGAACCGTCCGCGCGCATCGCGCGGCTGATTCCTACGGCGTAGGTGTTGCGTCGCTGCTCTTGCTTCCATCACCACACGCCGGACGCGTCCGGCTACCTGCCCAGCCCATGCGAGCAGTTCGGCTTCATACGTCGCTTCTCGCGTGAAGTCCAAGTCGACAAGAGCGCTCATGTACTCTTGCAGCCAGGCATTGGTTTCTTCGACGGCGTCATGTACGGCTTGCACGGTAATAGCTGACAGTTCGTTCTTCATCGCGTTCTGTTCCTTCTCCTGAAATCGGGACCATCTTCGATGGTCCCCAGTCGTACCTAGGCAGCGGTTAAGTCTTCAAGAGAAATTGACATGAACGCGCTCAAGTTGATGGAGATGGTGGGTCTACCACTGGACGACATCGCGGAGCATCGCGACGTTGGCTAGCGCGGCTGGAACATGTAGCGCAGGTCACCCGCTACCGGATCTTTGACGGCGAAGGCGCGTCCAAATGACTCATCCCGCGGCGGGAAGGCAATCTCGACGCCCTTTGCGACCAATTCGGCGTGGGCGGCATCGGCGTTATCCACCTGCCACCACAGTTCGAGCGGTTGCTCGTAAGGATCGTCGGTATTGCTGGCAATGGCGAAGTTCGCACCGTTGGGCGCCGCGAACTGGACAAACCCCGGCTGCTCGGCGGTGACCTTGAATCCAAGCTTCTCGGTGTAGAAGGCGCGGGCAGCGTCGACATCATCCACGTGGCGAATGATGAACTGAAGGCCGTTGATCATTGTTGTCCCTTTCATCACACTGTTCGTGTCGGCGAGCGGGAGGACTTCTCCCCGGCTCTGAGACCAGTATGACAGGGGCCAGTGACAACAGTATGTCAGTAGTGTTTCGGGCAAAATATATCCGCGAAAATTGGTCAGGAAAGTCGGTGATGGCGCAGCATTGCCTCGGCCTCGGTGGCGATGCGCTGGCGCAGCCGTTCCGGTTCCAGTACACGCAAATGGCTTCCCCAGCCGAGCAGCCACTGCAAGATATCGTTGGTATCGCGCACGTGCAGCGTTACCAGCAGCCCGTCGGCGGTGGTTTCTTGGGCCACGCGGAAGTACGACGGCTCCTCCTGCGCCCAGCGCGCCA
>DAHUXT010000456.1 GCA_027307065.1 Ktedonobacteria bacterium | reverse complement strand
TCCCCGCGGTGCCTATTCACGACCTGACGATCAAAGAGAGCGACCTGATCGCCGCGACGCATGGCCGCGCATTCTGGGTGCTCGACGATATCGGTCCGCTGCGCCAGATGAGCGATGCGTTGCGCGCGGCATCCGCTCACCTCTTCGCGCCGCGCCCCGCCATCCGCTATACCCAGGCAGGCGGCTATGGTGGCACCGCCGCGCCCGGCAAGAACTACGGCTCCAGCGGCGCGTTCATTCTCACATATCGCGAGAAAGAGCTGCCAACCGGTGAGAAGACCCAGAAATACCTGGATGCAGGCCAAAACCCGCCCAACGGCCTGCTCGTTCAGTACTACCTCCAGGAGCAGCCGGAAGGTGAGGTCACACTGACCTTCCTCGATGGCGACGGCAAAGAGATCAAGCGCTTCAGCAGCGAGGAGCAGAAGCCTGCCGCCACGGGAGTCACTGGCGCCTCAACCGCCGAGGGCGCGGAGGGCGGTGAGGCCAAGCCGTCCGCTGCCGAGGAGCCAGCCGAGAAGCCGAAAGGTGAGAAGAAAGAGGAGAAGAAGGAGCCGCGCGTTCCCAAGAATGCTGGCGGCAACCGCTTCGTCTGGAATCTAAAATATCCCGACTCGGTCAAGATCGAGGGCTACGTCGCTGGTGAAGATGCGCTGGCCGGGCCGGTCGCCGCGCCTGGTCGCTATCAGGTGCGCCTCCAGATCGGCGACCAGACGTATGTGCAGCCGTTCGAGGTCCGCAAAGACCCGCGCATTCCAAATAGCGACAAGGACCTGCGCGCCCAGTTCGAGTTGTTGCTGGCCATCCGCGACTGTCTCTCTGAGGTCCACGATGGCATCAACGCCATCCGCAGCATTCGCAAGCAGACGGAGGACTGGGAGAGTCGCACCAGGGATCACGAGATCCACGACAAAGTCACCGCCGCCGCCAAAGACCTGCGCGACAAGCTGCTCGCGGTCGAGGGGGAGTTGACCCAGGTAAACGCCAAAGTCCGCTCCGACACAATGGACCACCCGATCAAGCTGAACGCCAGAGTGGCCGCGCTCGCCTCGGTTGTCTCCAGCGGTGAGGCCGCACCCACCCGCCAGGCGCGTCAGGTCTTCGACGATCTCTCAGCGAGAGTTGCCGCGCAGCTTCAGCGCCTGCGCGAGGTGATCGACACCGACGTCGCCGCATTCAACACGGTGATCCGCGAAGCCAGCGTACCGGCCATCGTGCCTGCCGCGCCCGCCAAAGATCGCGCCCAACCAGAGGAGGCTGCCGCTCATCAGTCCGCTTCATCCGCGGGCCGCACCCGCGGTCGTGCTGCTGGCCGTCGCGGCGAGTCCGGCGACCCGGCAGGGGGCGAGGACGGCGGTCCTCACTCCGCACACGGCGCATAGCGTTTGCTACTGGGTCAATCACGCGGGTTGATGCTCGATCGAGTCTGTGAGCA
>DAHUXT010000455.1 GCA_027307065.1 Ktedonobacteria bacterium | reverse complement strand
CCTGCATGGTCGCCTAGCTCCTCTCCCTTGAGCGCTGCCGTTGAGCGCTGCCGTGCTCTCTAAGCGGCGCAATCTGGGCACCATAGCACGGTGTCGAGAGAGAACCGCCGTAGCGCGATGGGCGGTGCGCGATTGAATCGGCGATCTGCCCACACCGCGGCTGCTCAGCCGAGAACCGTCAAACAACGCAAACTCTTCCGGTCGCGGCACTAAACCCAGTCCAGAAGGCATTTGACAGCGGCAGCATGGTGGAGTGCCCCACAATACCTGTGGCAGTGGAGTGCGCTCAGTCGCGGTTCCTGATGAGTACCGCTCCCGCCAACGGGGAACGGACGACGGCCGGCGAGGCTGTAGGCGGGTTGGGATTGGCTCTTCCAGCAGCGAAGCACCTAGTCCGCCGTTTCGCCGCAGGTCACATTGGCAACAGCGCCGGTCATCGCGCTGGCGCGATCCGACGCCATCAGCACCGCCATATCCGCCACTTCAGCCAGCTTGGGCATCCGTTTCAGCAACGTCCGCTCTGCCAACTGTGCCTCGAACGCGTCTCGCGATACGCCAGCCTGCTGCGCCAGATGGTGCATGACACTGTCCACCACGGGGGCGTCCGGAGAACCCGCGGAGCGCAGACAGACCACCCGAATACCCCGAGGACCGAGTTCACCTGCCAGTTGGAGACACAGTCGCTCGATCGCAGCGCCTATCACCCCAAAATTCCCGCAGTTGGGAAGGAACATACGGGCAGGTGTGGCGGTGATCGCCAGGATCACGCCAGATCCCGCCTGCAGCATGTGTCGTGCCGCCGCCATACTGGTTACGAACTGGGTCTGCATGGCATCGATGATCCCCAGGGTAAATGCGTCAACCGACATCTCCACCAGGGGGTCGCCCTGATCGGCCTTGGACGCGATAGCATTGAACGAAATATCGATTCGCCCAGTCTGCGCTACGAGTGCATTCAGGTGCTCTTCGACCGCCCGCGTGTCGAGCGCGTCAACGGACGCCGCCTGGGCCACTCCTCCCGCCTGGGCAATCTCGCGAGCGAGCGCGTCGAGCGTGGGTCTGGTGCGACCGGCGAGGAAGACCCTCGCCCCCTCGCGAGCAAACGCGCGGGCCACGGCACTGCCGATAGCACCGCCTGCTCCGTAGATGACCGCCGTTTTATGCTCCAGTAGCATGTCTATCGCCTCCTATTTGGGCTGTGTGCTGGGCGAGACTCCCCACGAGACTTCTCAAAGGCAAGACGACTGGATGCGCATTGGTTTACTGGAACGAGGGGTGCCACGACGGTGTCACGACATCTACCGAAGCCCCATGAATACCTCCACTGATGCTCATGAGCATCCTACAGATGTCAATCACCGTCTGGACTGACCACTTGGGTGAAATGCCGACTAAGACTTCGCGCAAACTCGGTTACGCAAAGTCTTAGTCTCGAAAATCGGCCTGCTCCAAATATTCAGCGTTTTCCTGACT
>DAHUXT010000454.1 GCA_027307065.1 Ktedonobacteria bacterium | reverse complement strand
GTGCCGTCTGCGGTCGCGGCGAGTGCGGACGCGGTGGTTTCACCGCCGACCGCGTCGAGCACCAGGGTCGCCCCGCGCCCGCCGGTCAACTCGCGTACCACCAGCAGATCCACACCGCGCAGCACCGCTCGCTTGATGGAGGATGCCCCTGCCAGCGCGGGCAAGGGACGCACCGGGCGCAGGTTGGCGAATAATTCGAGGTCTTTGCGCAGCCGGAAGAGCGAATACATCGGCTGATCCTTCACATCGGGACGCCCGGCGGTCGTGCCACCGACCGCGCCGAAGAGAATAGCGTCGCTGGCGCGGCAGAGGTCCATCGTTTCCTCGGTGATGGCCACGCCCTCGGCATCCACCGCTGCCTGGCCGACCAGCGCCTCGCGCAGGGTAAGCCTCAGCCCGAAGCGTTGCGCTACGGCGCGTAGCACCCGCACTGCCTCGGCAGTGACCTCAGGTCCGATGCCATCGCCACCCAGCACCACAATGTTGTGCGTGCCCGAAGCCATATCGCAATCCTTTCAGCGGATCGTTCATTGTGTCGTCGCCGACAGCTAGACGTGCAGAGATGAGCCTGTTTGCTGATGATAGGCCAGCGACGCGGGGCCGGTCAAGCATCGGGCCGCGTGGTCGCCGATGCTATGAGCATGCTAGTTGGCGCGGAGCACGCGCAGGCACAGTGCTATAATCGGAAAATCTTCGTCTCAGAGAACGGCATCGGAGTAGAAGGAAGGGATGCATGGCAAAGCACGACAACCACAAATCGGCGGTGAATGTGGCGCTACTCAAGGCGCTGAGCGAGACGCCCGGCGTCGCGGGTCGCGAAGAGCAGGTGCGGGCGCTGGTCATCAAGGAGCTGAAGCCGCTGGTGGATGAATTGACCGTGGATCCGCTGGGCAACGTCATCGCGCTCAAGAAGGGCAGCAGCGACCGCCGCGTGATGCTGGCGGCGCATATGGACGAAATCGGCTTCATGGTGCGCTACGTCGAGAAAGATGGCTGGCTGCGGGTACAGCCGCTCGGTGGATTCGACCCACGGGTGCTGGTGGCGCAGCGAGTGCTGGTGCATACGCGGCAGGCGGACGTGATGCGTGGCGTCTTCATGCCGCAGAGCAAGCCTATTCATCTGCTGGAAGGCAAGCCAGAGGCCGCCAAGCTCGAAGAATTGTATATCGACCTGGGGCTGCCCGCCGACGTGGTGCGCGAGCAGGTGCGTATTGGCGACTTCGTGACGATGGACCGCACGCTGGAGCAACTGGGCAACCGAGTGACGGCGAAGGCGATGGACGACCGCACGGGTGTCTTCACGATGATCGAGGCGCTGCGCCAGCTTGGCGACAATGCGCGTAGCCTCGCCCTGCTCACCGAGGCGCTGGCCCTCTTCCGGTCGCTGGCGTTTCCAGCGGGGACCGCCTCCTCGCTCCATCATCTCGGGACGCATGCACAGGCGCGGGCGGAATATGGCGAAGCGGCGCGCCTCTTCGCCGA
>DAHUXT010000453.1 GCA_027307065.1 Ktedonobacteria bacterium | reverse complement strand
CGACAACCCGTAGCTCTCGGCTGCGCGCCGCACGTACGCCTCCAGTTGATAGCGAAGCTGCCAGAACACCATCTGATCGGCGTGGCTCGACGGGCTGGCGGCGCTTCCGTTGGCCTGTGGTGGCATCGGTGATGCTATTGGAGGCATCTGTGGCATCTGTGGTGGCCGCTGTGGCGAGGCTGGAGGCATGGGCGGCACACTGGATGCGGTTTGCCACGGTCGGGCGTTCGGAGAGACGTTTGCTGGCATCGCGGGCTGACCCTGCGGATGGTGTGGCGCTGTTGGCGGCGGCATGACTGGGCCTGGGCGCGCGCTCAGCGCCGGATGCACCGCCGTATCGGGCTGCATATCTTGTAGGTAGTCGCCGTAGAGGTCGTACAGGTCGCTGGGCAGTTCACGCGGACCAGTTGAGCCATTTCGGGGCAATGCCGACGCTGCGGGTTGCGGCCCTGTCGGCTGATTGCTCGCGGGCCGCTGCAGCGGTGGTCGTAGCACAGCCGGAGGCACGCCGGTCTCCGTAATGCCCATCGCGTTGAAGGCAGCCGCAAAGCCCGTCGCCGAGACTGGCACCGTCAAATCGCCAGCGGTCGCGCTTGGCTGATAGCCAGTGTCCTGTTTCGGCGGCATGGCCATGGGTGGGGGAGCGGGAATCTGGGCAGGTCGCCGCGCCACTTCCGCTGGTTCGACCTGCGGCACGAATCCGGTGTCGGTGTAGTCGTCGATGCGCGAACGAATCATCGCCGCCTCGAGAATCCGGGTCGTGCGCTCGTACTCTTCCTGCGCGATCTTGCGTGCCCGTTCACGGCCCTCGGCCCACGATCGCTTGCGCGGCGCAGCACCGTAGCCAGGAGCTTTGCCATCCAGCGATGCCAGCAGACCGCGATGCACATCGGCCGCCAGTCGGGGCGCGCGCGCGCGCAGAGCCGGGACATATCGGGTATAGCGAGGATGTTTGAAGGCGGGATTCACGTCGAGGAAACGCATCATCAGCGCTTCGAGAAAGCGGCGCATCTCATTCGACGAGACATCCACCGCGTCGAGCGCCGAAAAATTCACGGATTGGACGAAGCGCCCCACTGTGTCGAGCGTGGCGCCATCGAGTGGGCGGGTGCGCTCCGCCGCCGCGCGCGGATCGAAGAATGGGGGACTGACGAAGTGCGCGCAGAGGGTTTCGATCACCGCCAGGCGCATAAGCTCCTTCTGGCGCGAATCCAGTGTCCCGAACGTGCCTCTCATGCGCGCTCCCCGCTACTTCCCAGGCATCCGTGGTCGTGTCTCCCGGCTGCTCGTGCGTCCACGTGCAGTCTATCACGCCATCCAGGTCGCGCAAAGTCAACCCACCGGCCGTGCTATTGAGGCGATGCCGGTGACCGGAGGAGGCAACGGTGAGCGGCATCTAGTGGTTTCATGCTACAGTGATGATGCTGTTGTGAGTGTTTCAGAGGGATACAGGATACCCATGAGCGATACGCTGGCGCACAGCAATACCCTCGCCTTGTCGGCGTTGCCGCCGTTCGA
>DAHUXT010000452.1 GCA_027307065.1 Ktedonobacteria bacterium | reverse complement strand
GGAGAAATCGCCAGCAGCAGATAGACGAACTCGACCGCCAGAATCTCTATCGGCAGCGAGATGGCCAGCGACTTGAGGCCGTCGCGTAGCCAAGCGCCGAAGCCTTGGGTGGAAACGCCATAGCGGTGAGGCAGTACGAAACCTGAATAGAAGGACAGCGGCGCATCGACGCTGGCAACCACCGCACCCAGCACCAGGAAAAAGAGGGCGGTCCGCCACGGCTCCCAGCCCGCGATGGGCTGCCAATGCGCCGAGAACGCGAGAGCATCGCGCAGCCAGAAGCTCATCCCGCTGAAGAGTATAATCGCGATCGTGATCCCGCTGATGCCGAGACTTACCAGCATCAGCGTCTGGCGTTGGCGGGCATAGCGGCGAGCCTTTTGCTGGCGGGCGCTATCGAGCACGGCTCCCGCAGGCTCACTCGGCTCGACCGCCTTAGCCGCTGCTCCGGCGTCTTCATCTACCGCCCGGCGCGCGATCTCTGATTTCCAGAGACGATGCCATCCCACCGCAAATGCCGTGCTCGCCATGATTGGCCCCCTCAGCGTGCGAGCCGCTCGCCAAATCGCGACTGGACTATGCCTGTTGCGCGCCCGATGGCGACTTCAGCAACGTCTCGATGACCGTCGCGCCCTCGGCGAAGCTGCACACCTGCTCGACAGTAAAAACCCGCGCCCCGCCGCCATGAGGATGCGACACCTGATAGAGACCCGCGCGCCCCTGCGCCTGCCGCACCTCGAAGCCAAGTCGTTGCAGGGCATTGACCGCCTCGCCCTCGTTCAGCACACGATCAATTCGCATAATATTCGCCGTTCCTCCGCGTCACTCCACATCGGTCTACACCACCGGGCCACGTCATCCACATCCAGCCTGCCGCGCCACATGACTAGCGCTTGTTCTTGCAGCGCGTCGTGACTTCACAGTCTTCCATCACCACCACCTGGCAGGCAAGGCGCACGCGTGGATCGCCCTTCCTGGGCAGCGAGCCAAACGTGTGCATTGCCGATTCTAGGGGCGTCTGTTCTGTCACAGCGTTGGAGGGCGAGACACGCACGCGATCGGTCCAGCAGAGGCCGTTGCCGTGGCAGTTGGCAAACTTCGAGAGGCCAAACCACATACAATACAACGGGATGCCGTTTTCGAGGGCGGCGTAGCGCAACGATGTGCCACGCTCGACCTCGATGGTTTTCTTTTCGTTGACGAAGGTGACCTTAGGCACAGATCCTCTTCCTGTTCTACCTAGCGCAACAACGCACCATGAATCCGGGAGCCTCACGCACGTCCACAATCAGCGAAGGTATCCGCATCGGATGTGCCGGAGAATGGGCGAAAATGCCCTTCTCCAAGTGTAACATGGGGCCGGGAATTGGGTCAACGCGCCGCTGATTGGCAGGGAATGCTCCTAGCCGTGGGCGCGAAGCATGGGAAGTACGGTAGAATGCTGACGTCATGCCATGAAATGAACGGGGCGCAGCAGCTATTGGAAGCAGCGGAATCAGCATGTCCTTCACATCATCGAGCGCATCCTCCGAGCTGCAGG
>DAHUXT010000451.1 GCA_027307065.1 Ktedonobacteria bacterium | reverse complement strand
TCCGCAGCTTGCAACGGGTGCGATTCACTTTTACTGCACGGGCATCGAGCTGCAAATGAGCGATCTCAAGGTGTACTCACTGTAGGGGACCCGGCTGCCCCGGCTGCCGTTGCGACGTGTCCTCCACGCGCCCTCCACGCCAAGAACACGGCAAACGCCAGCGCCACCGTGACCAGGCCCGCGCCAACCAGAAACGGCAGTGTCAGCGAGACACGCGCGAGCGCCGCGCCAGTGATCGGGCCGACAAACCACGAAAGTTGTGAGGGCAGTAGCGAAAAATTGAGGATGGGCGCGCGTCGCTCCTCGGGCGCCAGCAGTGCCAGCAAAGCGATCACGGTTGCGCCAATGCCACCCTGGAAGAGCCCGATGCCGATGATATCGAGTTGTACTGGGAGAAGTGATTGCGCCAGCCCCGCTACCAGAAGGCCCGCCACCATCCCAGCCAGGCAAATCGGCAGCACCAGCCAGCGTCCTGCCGTATCGCCAATGCGTCCCCAGATGGGTGTCATGATCGCCATCGCGATACCGGACAGTGTCAAGGTCGTGCCAATCGTTCCGGCGAGGTGGCGCGGATCCCCTGTATACCAGTGTTGCAGCAGGATCGGCACGAACGGCGCGACCAGGCTATAGCCGTACATCGCCAGGAAGTAGAGGCCAAAGAGCCGCAGCACCACCGGCGACGAGGTTATCGCGTGGACCGCGACACGCAGCATGCGCCCCACCGTCTCACCCTTGATGACCTTGTGCGCCTCTTCGTGGACAATGATCGTCAACACGATGCCCATCAGCGCCGATGTGCCCGCGTCAATTCCCAGCAGCGCGCGAATGCCGGGTCCCTGCGCGATCAGTCCGCCGAAAAATGGGCCAATGGAGGAGCCAATCGGGAAGCCTGCGCTCGCGATGCCCACTGCCATGCCCAGGCGCTTGCGCGGCGTCACATCCGCTAGCATCGCCAGCATCACGCCAGTGTTGCCCATTACGAAGCCCGCGAGCACCTGCGCGACTGCCAGCACCCACACATTCGGCGCCAGCGCGGCGACGGTGAACATGACACCCTCGACATAGGCGCTACGCACGATGATGAGCTTGCGCGAATAGCGATCGGCCCACACTCCCCAAAAAGGAAGAAGCGGCAGCCCGATGACGAACGCCAGCGCAGCCAGCACGCCCGTCCAGGTGGCAATACTAGCACCGGGAACACCCAGTTGTTGCAGGTAGAGCGGCCGAAAAGCGGTGAGATGCCCAAATGCCTGCGACTCGACCACGCCCGCCAGTGTGAATACGAGCAGGAGCACGATCCAATTGTTCGCGTGTCGCGGCGCCGTCGTGGAAGTCTCGCCCACACTGGCGGTTTCGATGATCATGTATCTCCTGCCCCGGATATTCCATCTGTCGCGATGGGCGAATCCGATTGTATAGCAAATGCCGTTTCTAAAGCTAGAATGCGGTTGTGCTGGAGGTGAGTATCAGACTAGCAGCGCCGTATCTTTCAACAGAACTGCTTGAGGTACGAGCGCGGACACGGATGCGTTATGTTGCCACGAATCGCTG
>DAHUXT010000450.1 GCA_027307065.1 Ktedonobacteria bacterium | reverse complement strand
AACCCGCCTGCCGGAGTTATCTTCCACTATGCGCTCGCCGATAAGCCGGAGGGCGACGTGACGCTGACAATTCTTGACGCCGAGGGCAATACCATACGTACGTTCAGCAGTGCGGCAGACGTCGGCGCGAAGCTCCCGGTCGAGGTGGGCGCGAACCGGTTCGTCTGGGACTTCCGCTACGAGCCGCCAGCCGCGCTGGAGAACGACAAGCCCGAGAAGCAGGATCAGAAGGCGAAAACGGAGGCCTACAATGCGCTTCTAGCGCTTGCGGTGCGCGCACTGCCAGGCGCGTATGAGGCGCGACTAACCGTCGGCGACGCCAGCGTTTCGCAGCGCTTCGCCATATTGGCAGACCCACGCCTCACGGTGACTCCGGAGGACCTTCGGGGGCAATTCGACCTCAGGCGCGGCATCCGCGACCAGGTGGACGGGGTGCATCGCTCGATCAACCAGATTCGGCGGCTGCGCAAGCAGGTGGAATCGTGGGAAGAGCGCGCGAAAGCCGACGATGGTCAGGAGCGTCACAAGAATCTCATCGAGGCGGCTACTACGCTGAAGGAGAAACTGACCGCACTTGAGGGGGAACTGATCAACTCCAACGCGGACAAGCCACAGCCTGGTCCGGCGCAGCCGAAAGAGAAATTAGCCACCCTGAGCGCCATGGTGGACGAATCGGACGATGCGCCAACACAGGGTGCGCTTGAAGTCTACGCGCTGCTCAGCGAACAGGTCGGATCGGTGCAGCGCCGGATACAGGAGCTACTAGACGGCGATGTGGCCGCGTTCAACGAACTTGTGCGCGCAACGGGGCTGCCCACCGTCGGTGGCTGACGAGGTGGGATGACGAGGGCGGATGACGGCCAGCGAATAATTCCTCGCCGCGATTGACTGCCGGGGAGGGACCGCTATAGGGGGCATACTGTCATCGGGGCAGTGAACGTGCGCATGCGTGCATGTGCGCTGCCACCGCGGTTCACCCCACGTCGCCACGCGCCCGATACTGCAGCGCCTCGGCCACATGCGGCGCGGTGATCGTCTCGCTGCCCGCCAGATCGGCGATGGTGCGCGCCAGTTTGAGCACCCGGTGAAAGGCGCGGGCGGAGAGTTGCAGTCGCTGGGTGGCCGCTCGCAGCAACGGCTGAGCGGCGGCATCTACCGTGCAGTGGGCGCGGACCTCGGCGGGTCCCATCTCGGCATTGCAGGTGATGGTGGTACCCGCAAAGCGCCGTGCCTGCACCGCTCGTGCCGCGTTCACCCGCGCCCGTACCGCCGCCGACCGTTCGCTCTCCTGGGTGCCAGTCAGCTTCTCGTACTCGACGCGTGGTACCTCGACATGGATGTCGATGCGGTCGAGCAGCGGACCGGAGAGCCGCTTCTGGTAGCGGGCGATGGTGGAGGGGGAGCAGGTGCACTCACGCACCGGGTCGGTCGCATAGCCGCACGGACACCCCTGCGAGTAATAATTACAATGTCTATTGTACGCTGGTGCGAACGTATAAACAGGCTCTCCCTTCATCAAAGTTGTGCGATTGACACTGCATATATGGTATAAT
>DAHUXT010000044.1 GCA_027307065.1 Ktedonobacteria bacterium | reverse complement strand
GCAGGCCAGTGAAACTGCACATCGGCCCCGCGATTCGGGTCCACCTGAAACGGAGCGACGCCATTCAACGATTGCGCGCTGCCGCAGCCGCCCTGATCGGGCGAGGTAGTTGTCGCGGCGAGGATATATGAAGTCGTCTGACTTGGATACTGCCGGATCTCCACGGTGACAAGCGCACCAACTGGACCACTCACCGATCCCAGGATAGCGATGGTTCCTCCAGAGGCCGCCGACACCTTGGGCGCGCCGGTGAGAAGACCAGAGGCGATGAACGTCGTCAGGAGCAGTGACAGGGTCGCTATGATCGAACCGTTCCAACGCCTTCGCGGGTGACACCGCATGCTGCTCAAACCTTTCGAGCGGCTACATATCCAGGCAACACGCGTCCAAGCTCGTCTTTGCGGACAAGCGGGTTACCTGTCACCATGGATGCGCGCCGTGTTGAACTATCATGAACCGTGAGGATTGCGCTACAACTTCTCTACAACTTCTTACGAATCGATCTGCGCTCGCTGGAGGCGTCCGCTGTAGTCGACGTAGATCGCCTTCCACTCGGTGAAGAACTCCAGCGCGCCCAGGCCCGCCTCGCGGTGGCCGTTGCCGGTTCCGCGTGTGCCGCCAAAGGGCAACTGAATCTCCGCGCCGATGGTGCCCGCGTTGATATAGACGATGCCAGTCGTCAAGTCGCGCATGGCCGTCTGCGCCGCGTTGATGTTATTGGTGAAGATACTGCTCGATAGGCCGTAGCGTGTGTTGTTGTTGACGGCGATGGCCTCCTCCAGCGTCTCCACCTCGATGATCGAGAGGACAGGGCCAAAAATCTCCTCCTGCGCGACGCGCATCTGCGGGTCGACGTCGCCGAAGATCGTCGGACGGTAGAAGAAGCCCTTCGCGAGGTCGCCCTCGGTCGCGACCTCACCGCCGGTGAGGATGCGCGCGCCCTCGTCGCGGGCGACCGCCATGTAGCTATGGACACGGTCGCGCTGGCCCCGGCTGATCAGCGGGCCGACGTCGGTGGTGTCGTCGAGTCCCGGTCCCAGCCGCAGCTTCGCGACACGGTCGAGCAGCAGCCGCTCCAACTCGGCACGCGCTCCCTGCTGCACGATCAGACGGCTGGCGGCGGTGCAACGCTGGCCCGTCGTACCAAACGCGCTCCACACGATGCCATCCACCGCCAGATCAAGGTCGGCGTCATCCATCACGATGATCGCGTTCTTGCCGCCAAGTTCCAGCGTCACCCGCTTGAATTGGCGCGCCGCTTCCACATTGACTTCGCGGCCGACATCGTTCGAGCCAGTGAACGAGATGCCCGCGACATCAGGGTGCCGCACGAGCGGCGTGCCCACCTCGGAGCCGGTGCCGCAGACCAGATTCAGCACGCCCGGCGGGAGGCCCGCATCGGCAAACACCTGCACCAGCAGCCGCGCCGAGTTGGGGGTATCGGTCGCGGGCTTGAGGACGACTGTGTTCCCGGCGATGAGCGCGGCCATCGTCTTCCAGCTCGGAATCGCGACGGGGAAGTTCCACGGCGTGATGCAGGCGACCACGCCCAGCGGATCGCGCACGCCATAGGCGGCTTTGTTGGGCAGCTCCGATGGCACGATGCTGCCGAAGAGACGGCGTCCCTCGCCCGCCATGTAGAAGGCCATGTCGACGCCTTCTTGGACGTCGCCACGCGCCTCCACCAGCACCTTGCCCATCTCCGTCGTGAGCGCGCGGGCAATCTCTTCCTTGCGTTCTGCGAGCAACTGTCCCACGCGGAAGAGCATCTCGCCACGCCGGGGAGCCGGTGTCAGCCGCCAGCCATCGAAGGCCTTGCGCGCCGCCGCCACCGCCCGGTTCACGTCCTCCGCTCCCGAGCGCGGAAACCGCCCGATCAGCTCGCCGGTCGCTGGATTGCGGTTTTCGTGTGTCTGCCCGCTCGCCGCAGCCACCCACTCGCCGCCAATATAGTTCTGGTACGTTGTTACGTCGCTTGTTGATGCCGCCATTGCTCGCGCTCCTTTGCCTGTGTCGTTGCCTCACTTGATCTGCCGCTGCAGCCATGCTAGCACACACAAGCCAGCATGACGGCGCGAGAAATCAACTCAGGTCGTCGCGTCTATCATGATTCTGGTATCATGGCAGCAGGCGCTCTACACGCCCAGCACAAGACTTACCCGCTCGCAAGAAAGGCAGGCGCTTGTGATTCCACTCAGCGACAATCCCGGCCCACGGCGGCGATTTCCGTTCGTCAACTACGCGCTCATCATTATCAACATCGCCGTCTTCGTCGCCGAGGTCATCAACGGCCAATGCTTCCAGTTCGCGTTCTCCACGATTCCGTACGCCATCACCCACAACGTCGACTTCGCACTGAAGGGATGCCCCTATGGGCAGCCGCAGCCAGTCTACATCACGCTGCTCACTTCGATGTTCTTGCATGCCAATCTGCTGCACATCGCTGGGAACATGCTCTATCTCTGGATATTCGGCGACAATGTCGAAGATCGGCTCGGCCACATCGGCTACCTGATCTTCTATTTCTTCTGTGGGCTGGTTGCTTCGGCGGCACAGATTCTCGTGGACCCCAACTCCCAACTCATCAACCTTGGCGCGAGCGGCGCCATCGCGGGCGTTTTGGGCGCGTATCTCGTGTTCTATCCCGGCGCGAAGGTGCGTTCGCTGATCTTCCTGGGGATCTTTATCACCTTCACCACATTGCCAGCGCTGGTTGTCATCGGCCTATGGTTTGTGCTGCAACTGGTGTCCGGACTCGAAAGTCTCAACCCAGGCATGGTCAATAGTGGCGGTGTGGCCTACTTCGCCCATGTTGGCGGATTCGTCGCCGGACTGGTGATCGCGCTGATACTGCGGCTGTTCCTCCGGCCACCCGCGCCCGCGAACGCGCAGACATATCCCGCGTGGCCGCAGCATCCGGATTACCGCAACTACCGCGGCAGTTGATCGTTTCCGGTCCGGAGGCGCCTGCTGAGAATATTGAGGTGGGAACACTACTCCCTCTCTCAGGAGGCGCATCATGACCAAGCAGGGCAATCGACTACAACTCGAGCGACTGGAGCGGACGCTGGAACGCCAGTGGCGTCGTCTCGCGCTTGCCGAGCAGCGTGGCCAGCCATCAGCCGTGCTCGAACGGATGTATTCGGCGTATCTGCGCACACTCGACGCCTACATCGTCTGCGCCCGCGCCTATGAGGGACGTGACGCCGCCAGCCGCCTCGCCTCGTAGGGAAGGAAACTCACCCCACGCATAGGTAGCTGGCGGCTGACATAGCGCCTACATGGATTGCGGGCCACGAAGCCTGATTACGCAGCTCCCCAGACTATCCCCTACGAGCACTTCATCATGAAGAGGTCTTTCGAACCCGCGCGGGCGGGTTTTGCGGACGAGCACTGCGAGGCCATTCAGGCGCGGTTTTAACCGCCAGCATCCCTCACTTCGCGAAATCGGCCAGTCGTTTGCCCACCTCGCTCGCGGCATCCTCCAACAAGAGATGACCCGCATTAGCAATCGTCACCAGTTGCGCGCCGGAAATCTCATCGCGCAGACGCTCACCCAGCGCAAGCGGCGTGATCTTGTCCTGTTCGCCCCAGAGCAGCAACACTGGAATCGTCAGCGTGCCATTGTCGCTGGCGACCGCATTCAGATAACTCGGATTCATCAGGCGAATATGTTGATAGAGCAACTGCTTGCCGACGTTGCCGCTCCATTCGTCCACATAGGCCGCGATGCGGTCGCCGGATAGCGCCGACGCCCGAGTCGAGCCGTTCGGCAGCGTCTTGCGCAGGTCGCTCAGCACGTCGTCGACATTCGTATGAAGCGGCGCCTCAGGGTCCTGGCGCTTCGCCATATCCGGCAGCGGCCAGTCGGGCGCGAAGGCCGTTTGGAACGCATACGCATTGATCAGCGCCAGCTTCGCCACGTTCTCGCGGAAGAGCCGGTTGGCCAACACCTGCGCCACCGCTGCTCCCTGGCCGATACCTACCAGCGTCACGTCGCGCAATTTCAGCCCCTCGAAGGCGTAGAGCAACGAATCGGCGTGTCCCCAGATGCTCGTATCCGACGGCCACGGATGCGCCGACTGCCCGTAGCCGAGCATGTCGAACGCATAGACAGCGTGTCCGGTCGCGGCAAGCGCGGGCATGATATTATCCCAGACGAATGCGCCGCCCGGCAGATCATGCAGCAGCACAATTGCGCCCCGCGGACCAGCCGCCTCATTGGCTACGACGTAGCTCAGGTCGTAGTGGATGCTGCGGGCCGTGCCGCGCTGCGTCTTCGATGCGCCATTCGCTTTCGCGGGCGGCTGCTGTGCCGTCGGCGTCTGTTCGGCGGGCTGGCTCATGTCTGGCTGCGGTGGCGTCTGCTCGCCCTCGGGAGTCTCGCTCATCGGGTATTATCTCTTCCTACTCGCTAGAAGTGTCTCGCTGGCTCAGGTATGTCAGGGTGATTTAGGCGCGAGCCAGCAATGTTGGCACGTTGAAAAACGCGGAATAGCCCGCGTAGCGCGCCGCCGGGCCAAGCGCCGCCTCGATGGCCATCAGCCGGTTGTACTTCGCGGTGCGCTCGGAACGCGCGGGAGCGCCAGTCTTGATCTGACCGGCGCCGGTCGCGACGGCGAGGTCGGCGATGAACGCGTCCTCGGTCTCGCCGGAGCGATGCGAGATGACCGAGGTATAGCCCGCGTGCCCGGCCATCTCGATGGCGGCCAGCGTCTCGGTCAGCGTGCCAATCTGGTTCAACTTGATGAGAATGGAGTTGCCCACGCCCTCACGAATCCCACGGGCGAGCCGCTCGGTGTTGGTGACAAACAGGTCATCGCCGACGAGCTGCACACGCTTGCCCAATCGCTGCGTCAATTCCGCCCAGCCTGCCCAGTCGTCCTCCGCCAGCCCATCCTCTATGGTGATGATCGGATATTCGCCGATCCACTGCTCGTAGAGGCTCACCATCTCACTCGCGGTCAGTGTGCGGCCCTCACGCGCCAACTCGTACTTGCCATTGGTATAAAACTCGGTGGAGGCGGGGTCCAGTCCCATGAAGATTTCCTTGCCGGGCGTATATCCAGCCGACTCAATGGCGGCGAGAATCACTTCAAGCGCGTCCTTGTTCGAGCCCAGCGATGGCGCGAAACCGCCCTCGTCGCCGACATTGGTGTTGAGCTTGCGGTCGTGCAGCACCTTCTTCAACGCCTGATACACCTCGGCGCACCAGCGCACCGCCTCAGTGAACGATTCCGCGCCCACCGGCAAAATCATGAACTCCTGCAAGTCGGTAGAGTTCTCGGCGTGCTTGCCACCGTTGAGGATGTTCATCATGGGCACGGGCAACGTGCGGGCGGATGTGCCACCAATATAGCGGTAGAGTGGCATGCCCGTGGCATTGGCAGCGGCGTGCGCTAGCGCCAGTGAGACGCCGAGGATGGCGTTCGCTCCAAGCGTACCTTTATTCGCGGACCCATCGAGTGCCACCATCTGGTGATCCAGCGCGACCTGGTCGAGCGCGTCGAGGCCAGACAGGGCATCCTGGATGTCCTCATTGACGTTCTGGACAGCCCTCAGGACGCCTTTGCCGCCGTAGCGCTGCTTGTCGCCATCGCGCAGTTCTACCGCCTCGTGGGCGCCGGTAGACGCGCCAGATGGCACCATCGCCGTGCCAGATGCGCCACCGAGCAGCGCTACCGTCACCTCGACGGTGGGATTCCCGCGTGAATCGAGAACCTCCCGTCCGGTGATCGCCTCGATGATCGTCTCGTCGCCCAGCGTATTCATGCCTCTTCTACTCCTCTTGCGGCGCGCGAATTTCCGCGGTTGTCTCGGCGAGATCACCGTTGATTCACCGATACAACATTCCGGGCGGATTATAAGGAGCAGGGCCAGCGAGCGTCAAGAAGCCTTGGTTAGCTGCCTACGTTATAGAGAATCGCGTCGCTGAAGATTGTCTCGTTGGATGTACAGAGCGAGACCCACCCGCTCGGATAGGTGCTATCCGTCACGGTCCCCACCTGGATGCCATTGATGTAGAGCGTGATCTGGGAACCCTTGTAGAGCGCGCTCACGGCGAAGTGCTTGTTGAGCGTGCCGCCCAGTTGCGTACTCGGCTGGACCTGGTGGATATGCCCCTGTGAATCGGACGTGAAGAGGCTCACGGTGTTGTCCGATGGGTTGACTACGTAGAAGTAGCCGGTGACATTGAACTGACTGCCCTGAAGCGCTCCCTGCCCGGAGCGGAAGCCCATCACCACCGTGCCACTCACAGGCTGCGCGATGACAGTGAAGTAACCATCTGTCTGACTCGTCGCGGTGATTACCTGGCGCATGCAGGCGAGCGGCGCCGTTGACGAGGTCTGAATCGCCTTGACATCGACACCGCCCCCCACTAGGACTGGGCATGACGTATTGGTATTGCTGTTCTTGCTCCACGAGACCACTGGCGGATTGCCGCATGTTGGCGAAGGATCGGAAAGAACTGGGCTCGGCGAGATTCCGGCGCCCGCTGGTGGGGGTGGCGGGGTTGTCACGTCATCCGAAATGCTGACAGGCTTCGCCGTGGCAGTCGCAATCGGCGTCACCTGTGGCGTGACCGTGACACCAGCGGTCGCCGTCAGCGAGACGGATGTCTGCGAGGCCTGTGCGATTGCGGTTTGGGCCGCCTGTGTCTGCTGCGCCGACTTCTGCTGATTTTGCTGCTGCTGCACGATGTAGCCGCCCGCACCGACGATTGCCACGAGCAGTACGACAGCCGCAAGCAACGCGACCCATACACGTCCGAGTCCCGGTTTGCGCGGGGGGCGTGGCTGGCGAGCGCCTCTACCCTGTGGCCCTGCCGGCCACTGCGGCGCTGGACCCTGCGAGATGCGCCCCCCGGCGGGCACAGTGGCAGGTACTATAGGCAATGGTGGCGGAACGGCATCGTTGGCGCCTGGCTTCTGCGCGAGCGCGGCCTGGAGCGCCTTGCTATACTCCGACACGGATGGGTAGCGCTGCGCTGGATCTTTCGCCAGCGCGCGGTTCAACACCCCATCCACCGATGCCGGAAGCGCCGCGTTGTACGATCGCACCGAGGGCGGTGTCTCGTACATATGCCCCTTGGTCAGGCTCGCGAGATCACCCTCGAAAGGCGTATGACTCGTCAGCAACTGATAGGTCATGACCGCGAGCGCATATTGGTCGCTGGCAGGCGAAAATTTGCCACTGAACTGCTCCGGCGCCATGTAGGCCAGCGTGCCCGATACCTGTGTGCGGTGGCTGCTCGCATCGGTTCCGCGCGCGATGCCGAAGTCTGCCAGCAGCGCATGCCAGTGGCCATTTGGCTCCAGTTGCAGCAGCACGTTGCCGGGCTTCACATCACGATGGACGACGCCGCGATCGTGGGTATACTGGAGGGCCGCCGCCACCTGGCCAATGAGATCGGCGACGAACGTGGGCGACGCGGGCAACGTCAGCGTATGCTGGGTACGCCCTTTGATAGCGTCTGCCAGCGAGCCATCGGGCGCGTATTGCATCACGAGATAGAGCAGGTCGCCCTGGACGCCATAATCATGCACCGGCAGGATGTTTTGATGATTGAAGCCGCCGAGGAGTGCCGCCTCGCGCTCGAACTTCTTCGCGATGTCGGTGATCTTGGCGTCGTCCACCTCGTCGTCCGCTCGCACGATCTTGACGGCGACGGCGCGATTGCCGACCCGGATCTGCTCGCCCAGATAGACCTCGCCCATGCCGCCCTCGCCGATTTTACGTACGAGCTTGCAGCCGCCTACCTCTCGTCCCTCCAGATGCAACATCGCGTCCTCCAGCGTAAGGTGTGCCCGACAATCGTCGTTATTATCGCGGTATGTCGCTCGCAGTATACCAGAGCGGCAGTATCTCTCCAAGTTAAATACGTCGTGTGCTCTTTGGAAGTTCACAGGCAAACGGACACAGTGCCGCCTCAATGGCTGGGCTGACGTGGGGATGCCGCGTAGCTGGGACGGCGCTCGCGGCGGATGACGAAGCGGGTGCCGTATGCCTCATCGGAGATCGAGGCGATCTTATTATCGACAAGATCGGTTTGGAGCGCGGCGGCCTGCATCGCCTCCCACGTCAGCGTGATACCGCGCTGGCGGGCGATTGGCTGTTTCAGCAGCAGCGTCCAAATCGCGCCATCGGGGATAATGCGCCATTGGAGCGCGCCGAAGGTCTCGGTCAATCCTACGGCGCTCTGAGGCCAGAACAAGATGAGGTCGTAGCGCGCAGTATCGTCCTTATCTTGCGCGAACGTCACCCCTGGCGGGCAGACGTCACGCAGCGGCGCGGCGGCTGATTCGGGTACATCTAGCAGCAGTATGGCAGCGCCTGGCACGATGCCCAGCTTGCGAGCGAGATCAGACATGCGGCGGCTCACTTCTCTGGTGATGTGCGGGCACCGCGCCCACCATACGATAGATGCTTGAGCCGTCGCCCCCCGGCCGAGTCTTCGATGAGCGTGGCAAGCCGTTTCTGATGCGTCGCGTCGGTTTTGGCGCTGACCACCCACCAGATGGCCGTCCGCCGGTACGAAGGCGCCTGTGCCGAAAAATACTCCCATGCCGCCGTATTGGCACGGAACTGTGCTTCGTCGGCGGCATCGAGCGATTTGGGGCGATTTTCATAGGAGTACTTGCCGGCCTGGCGCTTGTCACGTCCCTCAAACGTTGCGAGTCCCGCTGGCTGCACCCGCCCCTCGGCGATCAATTGCTCCATCTTGAGCAAATTGACGGCGCTCCAGATGCTGTGCGGCGTGCGCGGCGTGAACCTGGCAGTATAGCGATCAGTGTCGACGGCGCGAACATGGCCGTCTATCCAGCCGTAACAGAGCGCCTCTTCCACTGCCTGCGCCTGCGTGAATCCCGTCACGCCCGACCGCTTCTTGTAGAATCCCAACAGTAGCTCGCGCTCAGACGCGTGGTGCGACGCAAGCCATGCGCGGAAATCCTCTGGCGAGCGAAAGTAGACTGGCTCCATGACTCTCCTCTGCTGGCCTCAATGCGCGAACAATGCGACGTTCACAGCACTATTGTAGCAAACAGGTGAGTGGCGCCAGCAGCCTCCCAGGCACCCATTTACATACCGTCCATACCAGCGGGATCTCGCGGCGCATTGATCGGCTGGACAGACGGCGAGGCGAGACCAAGGCTGATGCGCGCTCGCGCCGAGCGGATCACCCGGCGGATGCGTCCGCGCCGCGCAGGGTTCATCTCGTGGCGAAGGAGTGGTCGCCCAAGCAGTGGATAGATCACCGAACTGAGAATTGCCACCGCCAGCACCGCGCCATAGGTGGATGGCGCAAGCTGCTTGAGGTTGATGCCGACCCGCGCAATCGCGACGATAAGTGTCAGTGGCGCGCTCAGCAGCAGCACGGCTCCGGTCGTCGAGCGGAACGGGACACCCGCGACGAGTAGCAGCGGAATCGCCAGCAGCCGCAGCACCAGCAGTCCCGCCAGAAGTCCGCCGATCAAAAGTAGCGATTCGGGGTGCATCAGATCGCCGAGCCGCAGGCCCATACCCACCCAGATGAAGAAGAGCGGAATGAAGAACCCCTGACCCATCGTACCGAGTTTGCGCGCGACAGTGTTGTGTCCGCGGAAGGCGAAGCTACAGACAGCGCCTGCGATAAACGTCGCCAATATCTGCTCCACCTGCAGCAGCACGGCGATCGCGGCGAAGGTCAGCATGAAGGCAAGGGCCGCGCGCACGCCCAATTCTGCGGTATCGCGCGCGTGGAAGAATCGCCCAAATGCTTCGGGCGCGCGATCCACCGTGTTGTTGAGCCAGCGGAGCACGATATAGCCGACCAGCAACAGCGCCGCCAGCTTCAGAACTGCCAGCGCCAGCGGCAATCCCACGCCGAACCGACTGACGAGATCGTATGCCGTGACCTCCAGAATCGTCAGAAACTCGCCCAGCGCGCCGACGATGAGCACCGTCTGGCCAAAGTTGCTCTGCACCAACTGCAGTTCCTTCAGCACAACCAGCAGGAGGCTGATCGAGACGGCGCCAAGCAGCAAGATATAGATCGGGGGCAGATGAAAGAAGAGGCCAACACCCAACACGAGTGCCTGCAAGCCGAGCGCGGCCAACCCCGCGCGGACCAACATCCCCGGCCCACGACGGCGGAGCATCATGAAATCTATTTCGAGTCCGGCGAGAAACAGCAACAGCAGAAAGCCGAACTGTGCCAGCGTCGTAATGAAAGCGCCTGGATCGTGTACCCACGGCAGCACATTGGCCGCGAGTGTTCCGTACAACATCTCGCAGGGCGCCGTGAACCAGCCGATGCGCTCGCTGATGATTGGCACGATAAACGCGCCCGCGGTGACGACCAGCAACATCAGCGCCTGTCTGGAGTCCATAGACGAACCCTCCCCCTCAGCCCGCGTGCCACAACACACGAGCCTCATCGCGCATAAGCAAGTTTAATGCCGTGAATGTAGCCAGTCTGCCTGAGATAAAGATGAGTTCGAGATGAAAAGTGTTAGTCGCCTCGCGAGATGTCATGCTACGATTGGGACTAATAGTATGCGTACCGGCATGAGTGACCATGCCGCGACTTCTCCCGTGGAGCATAGACACCATGACGATTCGACCGTTCCCCGGCGCATCTCTCCCAGAAATGACGGTGCGCGAGGCCGCGAGCCATCTTGCCGACCCCAATCAGACCGCCGTGCTGATCGATGTGCGCGAGACGTATGAATATGTTCCACGCCACCCTCAGGGCGCGGTCAACATCCCGATGAGCGAGCTTGTCGCCCGAATCGACGAGGTGCCTCGCGACCAGGATGTGCTCATCATCTGCGAGCACGGCTACCGTAGCGTCGATGTTGTGCGCTATTTGATGCAGCAGGGCTATACGCGCGCGTTCAACGTGGATGGCGGCGCCGACATGTGGGAGGCCGCTCACCTGCCCATGGAGTACCCCGCCAAATAGTAGCGCTCAAACGCTCCCAGGCTTCGTCCGAGTCTCGGCATCAAATATGCGGAGGCGACAGGTGGCAGGCTGGCACTAATGGTCAGTTCGCTGCCGAAGAAGCATATGTGACCAATTCGCGAGTGAATGAAGGGGCGTATCAACCATGGGCATTTTGGGCCGTCTGATTGGCGTCGTTTTTCACGCGTTCTTCCGAATCGTCTTCACTGGCTTGCTGTTCGCCATCATCGGCGGTGGTGCGGCACTGCTCATCTCGTTCATCGTGACCAAAGCATGGCCACCAACAACGCTCACCATCGTGGCGGCGGTAGCTATCGGTGTCCTCTCCGCCTATGCCGCAGGCATGACAGTGCTCGTTGGCGAGGCGATCAACGCGATTCGCGACGCCGGCCATGACGTGGAGAAGGAAATTCGCGAGGTCGAGAGCAAGGTCTAGCGCACAAGCGCGGCGCGCTACACCGGACGTCTCCTTTTCGCAACAGCCACCGCATACTTTCGTCACTCTCTGCTGCTATGCCAGATGCCACAGAAGCCCTACAAGCTGTGGCATCTCACCATGGCGGATGCGTGCGATTGTAGGCGCATCGTCACCGTCTGGAGCGTTGGCTATCGCTTCGAGCCATGAGCGATGAGCGCACCACATTCTCATCATCCCCTCACGTTGGCATTGAATACTGAAATGGGCGTTCAGAAAAATACCCCTTGACATATTCGATACAATAAGATATATCTTAAACATGATGTGACGTAACGACGTTGACGTAGGGATTCGAAACAAACACCAACGATGTGAATTTCGCAATGAAAGGCATGGAAATCACGATGTTTGGACCACACCATCGCCCAGGATTTGCCTGGGGCCGGTCGGGAGATTGGGCGGAGTCTGATCGCCCGACTATTGACGATCAAATTGGCTATCACTGGGGACCACGACCATTCCGCCCGCCATTTCGCGGGCCATTTGGCAGACCATTCTTCGGTGGGCCGTTCTTTGGAAGGCCATTTCACCATATGATGCGACGAGGACCATTTGGTTTTGGCGGCGGACCTCGCATGTTCGGGCGCGGCGACCTCAAGTACGCGCTGCTCGGCCTGCTGCAGGAGCACCCAAAACACGGTTATGAGATGATCAAAGATCTCGAAAATCGCTCCGGCGGCTTTTATAGTCCGAGCGCGGGCGCGATCTATCCGACACTTCAGTTGCTCGAAGATCGCGGCTGGGTGAGCGTAGAAGTTGTCGAGGGCAAGAAAGTGTATACGATTACTGACGAAGGACGCAAAGCGTTCGCGGAACATGATGAGCGCTCCGGCGGCTTCCCATTCGGCGGCCCTGGCGGCGAGCCTGGCTTCGGCCCGGGTTTTGGCCCAGGTTTTGGCCCCGGCTTCGGGCAACGCGAGCGTCACGGGCACCATGGGCATCCGGGGCATGAAGAGCACGGCGGACGCGGAAACTGGGGCGACCAGCGGCGCGGACCGTGGGGACCATTCGGTTGGGAGACCGGCCCTGAGCTACGCGCCCTCGCCCACGAGAGTCGCGATGTCGCCCGGCTGATGCGCGAAGCGGTCATGTCAAGTGGGCGTGATCCCGAGCGGCTCAAGCAGCTACGCGGTATCGTCGAGCGCGCGCGCGGAGAGTTGCTGACCTTCATCAGCCAGCATCCAGGCGGCCAGCCATCGCAGCCAAGCGCCGACCAGCCCGGCGAAAGCGGCCAGCAGACCAGTGGCGAAGGCTCAATCGAACAACTCTAGCGACAACCCCTAGAATTTGGCCCCTACTCTCACCTGGGAGCAGGGGCTTTTTCGTGTTTGTTGGGGGCATTGTCTGTTCTATACTCACAGCAACACACTCACAGCAACACACTCACAGCAACACACAACCACGTCAGGAGGCTTCATCGTGACACCAACGAACCCATCGGGAGCGCCAGCCGGCTCTGCCGGAGACGAGACAATCGCCGCGCTCTACCGCCACCTGCTGGACTGCTGGAACGAGCGCGACGCCAGCGCCTTTGCCGCGTGCTTCACCGATGACGGCTGTAGCATCGGATTCGATGGCAGCCAGATGTCGGGACGGGCCGAGATCGCCGCGACGCTCGGCCAGATATTCGCCGATCACGTCACGGCGAAATATATCGGCAAGATACGCGAGATCTGCTTGTTGGCACCCGACGTCGCGCTCGTGCGAGCGGTGGTTGGCATGGTGCCACGCGGCCAGTCGGATATCAGTCCGGCGGTCAACGCGATTCAGACGGTGGTGGCAGCCAGGCATAACGGCGAGTGGCGCATCGTGCAATTGCAGAGTACACCCGCGCAGTTTCACGGCAGGCCTGATCTCTCCGAGGCGCTGACCCAGGAACTACGCCAGTTGCTGTAAACGCGGTTGCCGACGCATCCTCTGGCATGCCACAATCACAGTGACCGGAAAACACGAACGTGCACGAACATGGCGGGCGCATCGCCGCGCCCTCGCCGTGAAAGGATGAGGAACACCGATGTTCTTGCGTCTCGACGACGAGCAACAGGAAATACGCGATCTCGTTCGCAAATTCGCCCAACAGGAAATCGCCCCGCATGCCGAACAGTGGGACGAGGAGAGCCACTTCCCGCGTGAGCTTTTTCCGGCGATTGGCGAGCTTGGTCTGGCGGGAACGCTCGTGCCGGAAGACTACGGCGGCGCGGCGCTTTCGCGGCTGACCGGAACCGTTATCTACGAGCAGATTGCCCAGGCCGATATGTCCACCGCAATATGGCTGGCGGTCCACAACATGGTCGCTGGCCTGATCGCCAAATTTGGCAACGACGAGCAGCGGAAACGCTGGCTGCCCCAGATGGCGGCGGGCGAGACTCTTGGCGCGTTCGCACTCAGCGAGGCGCACGCTGGCTCCGACGCGGCCAGCATCCGTTGTCTGGCGCGGCGCGATGGCGACGACTACATCCTCAACGGCACGAAGTTCTGGGTGACGAGCGCGGGGCAGGCCGATGTCTATGCGGTGATGGTGCGCACCGATCACGAAGGGGGAGCGCGCGGCATCAGCACGCTGGTGGTCGAGAAAGACACACCAGGCTTCAGCATTGGCAAGCTGGAGCGTAAGATGGGGCTGCACGCCAGTCCCACCGGCGAACTCATCTTCGAGGATTGCCGTCTGCCAGCCACTAATCTGCTCGGCAACGAGGGCGACGGCCTCAAGATCTCGCTCTCGTCGCTCGACGGCGGGCGGATCAACATCGGCGCGATTGCCACCGGCGTCGCCCAGGCCGCACTCGACGTCAGCACTCGCTATGCGCAGGATCGCGTCGCGTTTGGCAAGCCAATTGGCGCGTTCGAGGGCATCCAGTTCATGCTCGCCGACATGGCGATGAAGATCGAGGCGTCGCGGCTGCTGGTGTATCAGGCGGCATTCAAGATGGACGAGGGCGAGCCGGCCACCCCCTACGCCGCGATGGCCAAGTGCTTCGCCACTGATAGCGCGATGGCTGTGACTACCGACGCGGTGCAGATTCTCGGTGGCGCGGGCTACGTGCGTGATTGGCCGGTGGAACGCTACATGCGCGACGCGAAGGTGGCGCAGATCTTCGAGGGCGCCAACCAGATCCAGCGGATTGTCGTCGCCCGCTCGCTGATTGGCTCGATCGCGAAAGTGCGGTGAGAGACCCCCTCCCCCTGGCCCCCGCCCCCGCGGGGAGAGGGGGAATCCAACCGTGCGTACACCACCTCTTAGCAGAGGGAACCCAACCGTGCGTTCACCACCTCCGACCAGGGGGCACCCAGCCCAACCGCCGTTCTATTCGCCTGGTCCCTCTCCCTTTAGGAGAGGGTGGCCGTAGGCTGGGTGAGGTTCGCGCCTCATCCTTCCCATGACTGCGCCAGCGCCTCAAGATGCGGATCGGCGGCATGAATCGCTGGCAGCAGCCGCCGCGACTCTTCATCCACCGCAAACAGCAGCCCGAAACGATACATCACCGTAAACGGAACGTTCGCAACCCCCGTCGCATTGATCGCGTCGCCAGTGATCAGGCAGCCGTCGGCGGGGTTGGTCGCGGGAACCATCCGCAGCATAGAAAGCGGCGCGCCCGCAAGATGCTCGGCGGAGATCAGGTTGAGCGCGATGAAGCACATTGGGCTGCTGGCGATGGAGGTCGCCAGGTGCACCTGCCAACCGCCATTCCAGCGAACCTCAAGTGGCACCACGCTATCGGAAAATACCCCCAGCGGCGAGGCACTGCCCTCGAACGTCACCCCATCGGCTCGGCGATACGTCCAATGTGGCACAACATGCGCCGCGATGATCCACTGACCCTGCGAGGAGTTGACATACGAGGCGGCAAGTGTGGCGCAGAGGATAGCGCAGGAGCGAGCTGAACCTGGAATGACATAGACGGCGGCAGGATCGCGAGCGACGGCATAACTCAGCGTCGCGGCCATATTGCCGGTGGCAAATTGCGGCGCGCCAGTGACCCCCGCGAATGGCTCGCCAGCCGAGAGCGATGTCGTGGTCGAAAGGCGCATCACCGCCTGAGTAGCCGCGGATTCGAGCGTGGCTCGTAGGGATTCGGGCAGGTTTTCCGGCGCGCCGCCGAGGTCCAGCACGCGCTCGGCGGGGAATGGCGGCGTCACATCCTGCGGGCCACGCGTGGAAATCAGCGGGCAGGTGTCGCCCCTCGCCGCGGGCACGCTCAACCAGCAGCGTATCACCGGAAACGGCGTCGCGCCATACGATAGCAGATGCCGCCCCTTGGCGACGCGCAACGAGGTATAGAGTTGCTCGAACCCAGTGTATGGCTGCTCCTCATCCACATTGGTGACGAGCTTGCCATCCACCAGCAGCGCGCCCCACGGCAGTCCGTGCTCGAAATAGATGACATCGCTCCCATCGGCAAGTGGCGGAGCGGGCGACGCTGTCGGCACGTGCAACGCATTGCGCAGGGTCGAGCGGAAGCCAGGCACCTGGAAGAACGGTATCGCCACCATCGCGAACAGCACTAGCGCGGTCACCGCCACGCCCAGCACGCGTCGACGGCGCCAGTTCTCGCGCTCATGCGTATAGACGCGCTCATCGGGGAGGCCGGTCCAGAGGTCGGTCACCTCAAAGTCAGGCTCATCTCGCAGACTCATCGTATCACTGCCTGTTACCGCGATTGCCGCTCTGCTCGTCGTCGAGATCACGACCGCGTGTCGATGATGCTATCGCCCGTACACTCACGTGCTGTTTTGGTGCGTACAGCGCATAATGCATACCTTCACCGCTGAGTATGGCCCGCGCAGGGTGCCTGGTCAAGCGATCATTTCAAAATCAGCCATGCGCCGCAGAAAGCGTGTACTATAAAGGCAGAATAGCACCGATAGAGGAGCAATCGCGATGATTCTGCGCGTCTTTCGCGCCCGGTTGAAGCCCGGAGCGCGCCAGGCATTTGAGCAACTGGTGACTGATGTAAGCATCCCACTGATGCAGTCACAGCCGGGGATGGTCACGCTGCACGTTGGTCGGCCACTGCCAGAATATCCGGATGACTTTGTCTTCGTCACGGTATGGAAAGATCTCGAAAGCCTCAAATCCTTCGCGGGCGAACATTGGGACCGGCCACTGATTACGCCGGGTGAGGCGGTACTCATCGAGGAGGCCACGGTACAGCATTACGACGAGGATCGCCACCTGCTGCAAGAGTCGCCGTTGCTGCCCGCTGCGCTGGTTCAGCGCCTGGAGGAACAGTTCGTCCGCGATCTGGCGCTGACTGACGAGCAATGGCGGCGTATCAAGCCGCTGCTGCCTGCCGCGCGCAAAGAAGGACGCCCACGCGCCGACGACCGCCGCACCCTCGAAGGCATTCTCTACGTGCTGCGCACCGGCTGCCGCTGGGGCGATCTTCCGCCAGAATATGGGAGCGGGGTCACTTGCTGGCGCCGCCTGACGCAATGGGAGGCTGACGGCACCTGGGAGCGTGTCTGGAAGACGTTGATGTCTACCCTCGATCCCCAGGCGAAACTGGCGTGGGCGCGGGCGTTTCTTGCGGGAACCATTGTCCCGGTCCGCAGAGGCGGGCACGAACGGCCGGTTTCTCTGAGGCGTGCGCGTCGCGCGACGGATAGCCCGGCGACCAGCGCTCTCCGTTGACGGACGCCCGGCGACGGCATACACTCTCCCCATGCTTGTCTCGTCGTGCCTTTGCGTTGTCCTAGGTCAACTACCCCCGCATGAATGCGGGAGCTTGCAGCTCGCCCTTTCGACACACTGACACAGGGGCGTCCGCGTTAGGCCGGATGACGGCGGCCCCGCTGTTCCGAGGAACAGCGGCGAATGTGGTCTTTGTGCGGCCATTACCTGCCGCGCCACGATGTGCTGTATTGAACCGTTCGCTCCGGCTGCAACCTCAAGGCGTTGTCCTTGACAGCAAACCAAGCCGGAGTGCCTGAGCACAGAGACAGGATAGCACCGATGTTCGACACACGTCCATTGGATAGTACCGCCTGCGGGCGGCGGCGCATTCCTCCCTGCCATGAATGGACGGGGCTTCCTGCGCCGATTTCTGTGAAGGAGTGATTCCCTGGAACCCTCATCCGCGCCGTCGGCAG
>DAHUXT010000449.1 GCA_027307065.1 Ktedonobacteria bacterium | reverse complement strand
AGCGCATCGAGACTAGGCAGCACAGCGGAGGGCAGCATGACATCAGCGGACATCCCTATGGCAGAGTGGCCGACGCCGCCAGACGGCTATAGCGCACGTCCCGCAACGCGAGACGACGCGCACGCGGTCGCGCAACTTCGCGCCGCATACCAGGCAGCGGATGGCGACATGTCGGCCATTACCGCCGAGGAGCAGTTGAACGATTGGCAGGGGCTCGATCTGGCTGAGGATACGGTGCTCGTTGCCGCGCCTGATGGCAGTCTTGTGGCGCACGGTGATCTCATGAATCGCGGCTATATCCAGGTGTCCATGTACGGTGGAGTGCATCCCGCGCATCGCCGCCATGGGCTCGGCACCTACCTCGCGCGTTGGGGCGAGACCTGGACGGGCACCAGCATGGAACGCGCCCCAGGTGACGCGCAGATCACTGTCCAGCACTTTATCAATACGCGCAATGTGGCGGCGTGTGCGTTGATGGAGGCGCTTGGCTACGCCTACGCGCACACGGTGTACGTGATGCGGATCGAGATGGACGAGCCGCCATCCGCACCAGATGCGATCAGCGGCGTACGCATCCGCACGTTCGTGCCGGGGCAGGACGAGCACGCGACCTTCGAGGCGGTCGAAGAGGCATTCCACGATCTTCGCGGTCGTCCGGAAGGCACCTTCGAGCGATGGCTGGCGCTGACCGAGAACGAGCGGAAGCATCCTGGGACGTGGTATCTCGCCGAGGATGAGCACAGCGGCGAGATCGTGGGAACGTGCCTCGCCCGGCTAGTGCCCGGCGGTGGCAGCTGGGTTGGCAGCGTCGGCGTGCGGCGGCCGTGGAGGCGTCACGGCGTAGCCCTGGCAATGCTGCGCTCCGTCTTCGGCGCGATCTACCAGCGAGGCGTGCGCGAGGTCGAGCTCAGCGTAGATGCTGGCAGCCCAAGCCAGGCGCCGCAACTCTACTCCCGCGCCGGAATGCACGTCTCGCAAAGCATCTCGCTCTATCGCAAGGAGCTGCGTCCTGGCAGGGACTATAGCACGCTGCCGAAGCAAGGGGACGAATAACGTAGTTGGCCACCAGCAGCCATAGCACGAATAGCCCGACCGCGTTGCCGCGCCAGTTCCACTCTGATATACTGCGAAACTGGCTGCAAATCCAGAATCTCTGGAATTGCGCCATCTGAAAAACGCAACCGGCGCAACGAGCAGCGGAAGGGGCCTATGGAAGCGAAGCTCATCGCGGACCGTCGTCTGTGGAATGAATTCGTGGCGGCGACGCCGACCGGTCACCTGTGCCAGACGTGGGAATGGGCCGAGAACTCCGGCGAGGAGGCAGGATCCGGCTCGTTGCGCGTCGGCGTGATGGATGGCGAGCGGCTGGTGGCGGCAATGCTGCTGGTGCGCAGCCGGGCTAGCGGCACACGCGCCCCTTTCTTCTACGCGCCGCGTGGTCCCGTCGTGGCCGACGCCAATTCGCCCGCGTTGCCGCTGCTGATTCGCTTCGCCAAGCGCGAGGTGCGCCGGCATGGCGGCTTCTTCATCCGTGCCGAGCCGAACGTCTTGCAGGATGATCCAGTTTGGCCA
>DAHUXT010000448.1 GCA_027307065.1 Ktedonobacteria bacterium | reverse complement strand
CCGAAACTTCCCTACGACACGTTCAAGGATTTCACGCCGATTTCGATATTGGCGTCGTCACCCAACATCCTCGTGGTGCGTGTCGATTCCCCGTTCAAGACGCTGGCCGATGTCCCGGCGCTGACGTCGTTCTTCTTTGTCGAGCGGCCAGAGTACGATAGCGAGCTGCTGCTGAGCAAAGGGATGGATGCCGAGCGAGCGGTGACGGCGCTGGATGCCGTCTCGGCGGCCCTTGGCGAACAGGACGACTGGACGCCTGAGGCGCTGTTGCGGATCCTCGATGCGACGGTGACGCGCCTTGGGTTTCTGCGGACGAAGGCCGATGGCTCGCAGGTGCCCGACCGTGGGCCGGTGTTTATGCTGGTGCGTGTCGCGGTGAGCGGCCGCAAAGAGACGCCTGGCCTGCCAGAGATGCTGAAAGTGCTGGGGCGAGAGCGGGTGCTGGCGCGACTGAATGTTGCCCTGGAGAAGGTGCGCGGCCTGGCGTCCGGCGAATAGCGCCTGTGCTGGGCTTGGTGTCGGCTTCGCGGCGGCGTGAATGTGAGGGGAGGACACGATGGCGCTCTATGTAGATAGCGCGTGGCTCGACGATGTGGCGCAGGTCTGCCGCGATTTCCCGGTGACGGGCATCACGACCAACCCGACGATTCTGCTGGCGGCGCTGGAACGCGGCCAGAAGTTCCCACCCGAAGAACTTGCCCGGCAATTGCTCGATCTCTGCCCTGGTCCGGTATTTCTGCAACCGGTAGCCGATGGCGCGGACCAGTTGCTCGCGGCGGCGCGGAATTACATGGCTATCGATCCGGCGCGCATCGTGCTCAAGCTGCCGATGACCGCCGATGGGCTGCGGGCCGGCAAGATGCTCCATGGAGAAGGCGCGCGTATCGCCTACACCGCCGTCTATACGTTGCCGCAGGCCTACAGTGGTCTGCTGGCGGGCGCGGAGTGGATCATCCCCTACTTCGGGCGGCTGCGTCGCGCCGGGCTCGACGCCTGTGCTCGCGTCGGCGAAATGGCACGGCTGCTGCGCGTGCAGCACGCGGAGACACGGCTGCTGGTGGCGAGCCTTCGGTCACCGGAAGATATCATCGAGGCGACGATGGCAGGCGCAAATGACATTACCGCGCAGCCCGAGGTGATTCGCGCGCTGGTCCAGAGCCCGCTCACCAACGACGCCATCGCCACCTTCACCAAAGACTGGCAGGGCGTCCAGCAGGGACTGCAGCAGAGTTGAGGACGTAGATCCACAACGCGCTCACCCTGTATTTCATATGTTGCTACCTTCAGCTACTGGGCTGGCGTTCCCGGCGGATTCGCTGCGGACTGCGGGGCGACGATAGGCGCCAGCGGCGCTGCTCTGCGTTCGGCGCGTGCGCGTAGTCGCCGCCGAATCCACAGGAAGACCAATAGCGCAGGCACAACGTATATTGCGAAGAATGCCATCCAGGTGCTGCCTGGCCCACTCGCGATCGTGCTGCCGCCGCATCCTGATAATAGCGCACCCGCCAGCACGAACGCCGCGATTGCGTAGCCTACTGTCCATCGCCGTCTGCTCATTGCTGCCCCTCCCTGCTCACTGCGGACCGCTCGATTCCTGCTCTGTGACAAATACTACGCCGCCACCTTGCCACGCATCAC
>DAHUXT010000447.1 GCA_027307065.1 Ktedonobacteria bacterium | reverse complement strand
GAACAACGCCGTCCCGACGCTGTCGTTCGCGCCCGGCTTTCCGGCGGCGGACTTTTTCGACTGCGGGCCGAGCGTGTTCGCTTACGGCGAGACCCAAGCCGATGCCGACGCCGCCGCCATGATGGAACGAGACCCACGACGCGCCGCTCGCGGTATTCAGCAGCGCGTTGAGGATTGGCCAGTCGGCGATAGCGTCTGACCCATCGCGCATGGCTTCCGTCTCGCGATAGGGTGAGGCGACCGAGCCGGAGTCGAGGTGGTCGCGTCCGATGACGATTGGCGCCTTGACCTCGCCGCGTCGCACCAACTCATTGAACGCTAGCCCCGCCTTATGGCGCTCGCCGTAGCCAATCCAGCAAATGCGCGCCGGCAGCCCCTGGAAGTGGATGCGCTGCTGCGCCATGCGAATCCAGCGGGCGAGCGACTCGTTCTCTGGGAAAAGCCGCAGCATTTCCTCGTCGGTGCGCGCGATGTCCGCCGGATCGCCAGAGAGCGCTACCCAGCGGAACGGGCCGATGCCACGGCAGAAGAGCGGCCGGACATAGGCAGGCACGAAGCCGGGGAAGTGCATCGCGTCTTCCACCCCAACGCGTAGGGCCTGGCCACGCAGGTTGTTGCCGTAGTCGAAGACGACCGACCCCATCTCGTCGAAGTCGAGCATGGCGCGCACGTGGTCGGCCATCGAGGCGAGCGAGCGGCGCTCGTACTCCTGTGGATCGCGCTGGCGCAGCGCGTCTGCCTCTTCCAGCGATAGCCCGGCTGGCACGTAGCCGTTGAGCGCATCGTGGGCGGCGGTCTGGTCGGTGACGAGGTCCATGCGCACATTGCGGCGGACGATCTCTGGGAAGACTTCGGCGGCGTTACCCAACAGACCGATGCTCCGGCCGATACCCTGGCTGCGATACTCTTCGGCGCGCCGAAGCGCCTCATCAAGGTCGGTGACCATCTCGTCGAGATAGCCAGTATCCAGGCGCCGCTGAATGTGGCTTGGGTCGACTTCGACGGCGATGCAGACGCCCTCGTTCATCGTGATGGCCAGTGGTTGCGCGCCCCCCATGCCGCCTAGCCCGGCCGTGAGGGTGACAGTATGCTTCAGCGTGCCGCCGTAGTGCTGGCGGGCCGCTTCGGCGAACGTCTCGTACGTTCCCTGGACGATGCCCTGCGAGCCGATGTAGATCCATGAGCCAGCGGTCATCTGCCCGTACATCGTCAGCCCAAGCGCCTCCAGGCGACGGAATTCGTCCCAGTTGGCCCAGTGCGGCACGAGGTTGGAGTTGGCGATCAGCACGCGTGGCGCGCCGGAATGGGTGCGGAAGATGCCAACCGGCTTGCCCGACTGCACCAGCAGCGTCTCGTCGCCTTCGAGCGACCGCAGCGAACGCACGATGGCGTCGAAGCAGTCCCAGTTGCGCGCTGCCCGTCCAGAGCCACCGTAGACGACCAGATCGTCGGGGCGCTCGGCCACCTCGGGATCGAGGTTGTTCATCAGCATGCGCAGGGCTGCCTCTTGCTGCCACCCCTTGCACGTTATCTCAGTGCCTCGTGGAGCGCGCACGGGACGTGGGCTGCTATGCTGAATATGTTGCTGCTCGGTCATGTATCTCCGCCTTCTGCTCCTGCCACATCGCAGGTTTCGGCATGTGAGCGCAC
>DAHUXT010000446.1 GCA_027307065.1 Ktedonobacteria bacterium | reverse complement strand
CACTACCTCGCCTACGCCCGCGAATACGCCGCCGCGCTTGCCAGCATGCGCGCGAAGGAGCAATGACCATGAGCGCACCCTCGCCATCGGGGGCGGATATCATTCGCCATTGGCTGCGCACCGCGCCATTCGTCGGCCATCTCGGCATCGAGCTTATCGCGCTGGAGCCAGGCGTGGCAACCCTGAAGCTCCCCTATTCGAGCGCGATGACAACCATCGGGTCGGTCGTTCATGGCGGCGCGATTGCCTCGCTGATCGATAGCGCCGCCGCGGCCGCAGCGTGGTCCGGCGCCGAGGTGCCCGCGAACATCCGTGGCACAACGGTCAGCCTCGCCGTCACCTATCTGGCCGCCGCCGACGGTGAGGACGTCCAGGCGATTGGCCGCGTGCTGAGTCGTGGGCGCACGCTGGTCTATGTCGAGGTGGATGTCGCGACCGCGTCAGGCAAAGCCGTCGCCAAGGGCCTCGCGACCTACAAGATTGGGTAACATCTGCGCGCTAGAATGCGTTAGGGCAGACGCAGCTCCCGATTTCGGAATTCGTCATGGTCACTACAAAGCCAGACTTCTAGAATTGTGGCGATAGCTGTTCCCACCGGCAGCGACTGAGGAGTATACCAAACACCGGGACTAAACGCGCCTTGTGGCAGAATCTGGAGAAAATCAGCAAAGTGCTTTGGCATTGTCCGGACATCATGTGTCAACAGAATGAGATTGTGTTCCGCGGCATATCGCAGCACATCAGGATCAGGCAAATGCCCAATTCCAACGTGATGCGCCGTTATGATGAATACGTCAGGACGCCTCCGTCGAAGTCCCCGCACAATTCGCTCGTTATAATTAGCATCGGCAAGCAGACGGGGTGGCGAACTGCTGAAAGGGGTGATCGATTCAAGCGTCTCCATCGTCTAGTTCGCCCCGAGGTCATCTGAGCCGTCGGAGCGTGAAGTGCCGTCAGACACTCGTAGGCGTTTGCGCAGGCGCGCTCGTCGTTGATCTAAGAGACGATAGAAGTCGGGATCAGCTTCGCGATCGCGCTCTCGTTGCTGGTAATATTCTTGATCTTCAGTCGCGAATTGTGCATCAAGCTCCTGCTGATGATCCAGGTAATAGGCGATTGTGCCATAGACCTGGGCCAGTGAAAGCGCCGGAAAGTCTGATTGCAGCTCCTCGGCACTATACCCTTCGTTGCGCCAGGACGCGATGAGGCTAGAGGCCGTTATTTGAGTAGCGCCGACATAGAACATGCCGTCTTGTTCGCGCACATATGACGTATCTGCGAGTCCCATGCGTCTGCCCTCTGAGAATATCTGCCGTCAAGAGACAGTATACCCCAACTGACTCGCCGGATCTTTACGCCATGATCGTAAGTACGGTCAAGCAGGTATCCCTCTCCCCACGGTGCGGTCACGCGGGGAGAAGGAGCCCATTAGATTTCCGCGCGCAGGTAACGCAGCCAGAGGTCGCTCGCCAGCGAAGATGCGTCGGCCTCCACGCCGAAACGCGCGAAATACTGGCAGACGCGGGCGATGTCGCGCGCCAGCAGCTCGCCTACCGCCGGATTGTAGCGCGGATCGACCGCCTGGGCGAAGTCGATGATGGTGATCGCATCCTGCCAGTAGAGCATGTTATAGGCTGAAAGGTCGCCATGGACACGGTCGCAT
>DAHUXT010000445.1 GCA_027307065.1 Ktedonobacteria bacterium | reverse complement strand
CCAACTCGAGCGCGAGCCGACACACACGGAGAGCATGCTCCATCGGCTGACCGGTGCCCAGATCGGTGGCAAGTGAGAGCGAGGCCACGAGTTCCGCCAGCCGCAGCGGGGCCGGTGAAGAAGCGGATGCCGGTGTTGTGGACAAGAAGGTTCCTCGCTCTGCTGTCTCTCCCGCCGCTCGCGCCAATGCGGTTACTGGTTTTCGTGCTTGGGATCGCTATCACGGAAGCACGAAGCGCCGGAGACCGCTCTGCTGGTCGTTGGCGTAATTCCACCCCCAGAGCGCCAGCGGATGCCCCTTCGCATCCCACGCGACACCCTGCAATTGGAAGTCGGTCAGTCCGCCATCATAGACGATCTTCTGCCACGTCGTTGCGCCTGGAGCCAGCGCGAAGATGTTCTCGGGACCGCCGAGGTCCTCGTAGAGTGTAATGTACACCGTCCCATCCGGCGCTTCGGCGCTGAAGAACTCCTGCGGCTTGAGAGTGGTCGACGGGTAGGCGGGGAGGTCGTGCCAGGTCGCGCCACCGTCGGTCGAGCGCAGCGTCGGCGGCGTGCTGCACTGGCACATCCCGGGCGAGCCGATGAGCGGAGCACCTGGGGCGCCTGCGACAATGCGGATATCACCCACGTCCGCGTAGGCGGCCCCCGCATAAGTCGCAATCGCATGCTTCCAGGTTGCGCCGCCGTCACTGGTTCGCGCGACCGTCATGCAGTTAGGGTTATTTCCGCACGGGCTGAGCAAGAATGTGAGATAGAGCGTGGCGCCGATGGCGCGGATTTCCCCAGTGGCGGGGGTCGCGCCAGACGGCATCCCGGTAAGGTTCTGATCAACCCAGGCGAACGCGCGGCCGTTGGTGCTCGCGGCGAGATAGTGGCCGCCATCATTCCCAGCCCCCGCCGCGATGACGAAGAGCGTATCGCCAGCCCAGGCGAAGAAAGACGACGGATCGGCGGGTTTGCCATTCTTCTCCGGCAGCGCCAAAGGAGACCAGTCTGCCCCGCCGTCGAGCGAGACGTTGAGCCGAGATGGATCGGTCGAGGTACAGGAACCCTGACCGCAGATCGCCGACGTGAAGAGCGCCACATACTGCGGGTTCGTGGTCGAGACGCGCACATCGCAGAACGAGCCCTGCGCTGGCGTGGATAGCGTCTGCCAGGTCGTCCCATAGTCATTCGAGACGGCGAGGCTGACGGGTCCTGTTTGCCCGTTGCCACCGGCTGGCGCCTGATAGCCGCACGCGTAGATGCGCGAGGGCTGGCTCTCGGCGATGGCTGCCCGCTGCGCGAAGGCGGGTCCCGCGTGCTCCCAATCCTTCGAGGCCGGGATGCGGGTTGGCGCCGCGGTCACCGTCGCGCGGAGCACGGCGCTCCCCTGTGGATGGTTGACGAGTTGCGCCTCGATAGCAATCGTGCCCGCGATTGCCAGCACGGCGACGAGTCCCAGCGCGCTCAGCGCCGCCAGTTTGCCGCGCCCTGGTCCCTTGGGTCTGAACGGCGAATCAGCGTCAGAGCGCGATTGGCGGTCATAGGGCGCCACCGTGCGCACCAGTGCGCCGCGCAGCAGGAAGGCGAGAGGTCGAGAGAACATCGGCACAAGCTCCATCTAGACTGCGCTGAGTCGTGATTGTCTCCTGGTGCACCTTGACATATCCTGATGTATCCTGGTCGCAGCCGG
>DAHUXT010000444.1 GCA_027307065.1 Ktedonobacteria bacterium | reverse complement strand
GGCCACGCTCAAGCGCATTCGGTTGGAGCGTAGTCGCGGACGTGTCCTGCGGGTGCTTCTCTGCCCTGCGAACGCGGCGCTGCTGCCAATCGAGGTCCCGGTGGACGAGTGGCGGCGCGAGTGGGCGGTGCAGGGAACCGTGACCGCCATCTACCGCCCTTACCGCCAGGTTCCATAGCCTCCTGGCTTGTGTGCAGGCGCCTTCTCATACGCGTTCGCTTGCGACGGCGCGTGCCGCTGGCTGGTCAGCGCGTCGTGCTTGAAGTCTGAATTAAGGAACCAGGATCAGTTTGCGACGAGCAAAGGCGGCTTGTAGCTCCCATGCCTCGCCCGCGCGCGCAAGCGGGAGCGTTTCCCGGTCTACCGTACATCTACCAGCGGCGGCGTGGGTGAGAATCTCGGCGAGGGCCTGGGATTTCTGCGCAGGCGACAGCGCATTGTTGGTATAGCCAAGGATGTTGTGAAGCCTGCTGCGGACGGTCGCCGAGTCAAAGCGGGCGGTAGGTCCGGAGGCAGCGCCGATATTGACGAGCCTGCCCTCGTAGCCGAGCGCGCGCACGGCCGCTTCTGCCGGGAGCCCCCAAACCGGATCGATGACGAGGTGTAATGGCCCTTCGCACGCTGCCATGATGCGGCGGTAAATATCGTCGACATCATCGCCGGTAAGATCGACAGTGGCGTCCGCACCACGAGTGAGCGCGCGGGCCAGGCCCATCTGATCGCGCGAGGCAGCAATGACACGACCAGCGCCAAGTAGCCGGGCGGCCTGCACAGCGACCTGGCCGACCGCACCACTAGCACCGAGCACCAGTACCTGCTCCCCAGGCTGAAGCTGGCCGCGCCACGTAAGCCCCATCCACGCGGCGATGGCCGATAACCCAAGCGCGGCAACGAGATCGTCGGCGACGCCCTCAGGGAGCGGGAGCGCAGCCGACTCATCGACGACACAGAACGCAGCCATACTGCCATCGCCGGGCTTCATTCCAGCATCGCACGAGAACCACACCCGCTGTCCGGGCGCAAGCGTCTCGGCCTCTACCACCATGCCGACACCCTGCACACCCGGAACATAGGGGAGTCGCGGCGGCCCAAAGTATGATCGACCCGACGCGCACAGCAGATCCAGCGGGCTAATCGGCGCCGCGGTAACGCGAACCAGGGCCTGCCCAGCTCCCCGGCTTGGCACAGGGTGCTGCCGGTGCTCTGGTGGGACACCGTGCCTCACGATCACCGCCGCGCCCATCTCGGAATCTGGCATACCGCAAGCTGCCTCCTCGCTTTCCACTCCGTCCAGAGCACCAGAATCACACTACTGCTGCCCTCCAGCAAGGTCGCCAGATTTCCTGGCATACGTGTATGGATTCTCGATGACGACCACCTCAGGCTTTTCGGGGAACATCGCCTCGTTCCAGGCTTTTTCGCCCATCTGCGCGTAGGCGTACTCGACAGTGCTGGCCACGGCCTGCTTCGCCCGCGCCAAATTGACGCCGCGCAGGTGATGATCGTATTTGACGACATTGCCATCCACCACCACCGTATGCACATCGCCGCGCCCCGCCTGGAAGACGAGATGCCCATAAGGGTGGAGGATCGGGAACATCGCCGGAGACTCGTCATTCTTGATGAGCACGAGGTCAGCCTTTTTGCCGGGTGTGATACTGCCGATCAGGTCGCTCATG
>DAHUXT010000443.1 GCA_027307065.1 Ktedonobacteria bacterium | reverse complement strand
AAGACCGACGCCCAGCGACAGTAATTGCTCGCCAATCGACGGCAGCGCCAAGCCCCAGACGCGACTCTTCAGCGCTTTGTCCGAAATAGTCCCAGCCGCGGCGGGAGCAGGTACAATAAGCGCCACACCACTGGCAGAGGGCGCAATGACAGCCGCATCTGATTCGATGTCGGCTGCCTCGGTCTCGACGACGACGCGGCGACTAAAGGGTCGATGACGATGAGAGGCGCCTCCGTGCAACGCGCGTAGCCGTGGCCTTGCCGGCAGACTACGCCCCTGGCGTGTGGTGGTTGCGCTCGACTGCACAGATGGCGCGCGCGAGATGACACCGGACGATGTAAACGTTGTTCCTCGAATGAACGTGAGCAGAGGACGACTTCGAAGCGGCAGACGCATGAATGATGACTCCAGATAATGATGACAGACGTATGTTAGATTAGTATCTCACATCGCCACATGAATCAAGGCGACGCGAGAACTATATTACTAAATGTGACGTCCGCAACATCCGGGAGTAACCGTCCAATTTGGCCATCCCACCGCGACCAATGGTTCAGTTTCCGCCATGTGAGATGGACATCATCCTCTGCGCCGTTTCAATGCCTCACCAGTCGCTCGCGTCCCATGACGACCTGCTTTCGGCCCCTTCGGCATGCAGTCTGGCATAGCTGTCATACCGCTCGGCGCCAATCGCTCCACGCGTCACGGCGTCGCGGATGGCGCAGTCTGGCTCATGCAGATGGGTGCAATCCGAGAGGCGGCATTGTCCGCGATAGAGCGCAAACTCGCGGAAACAGCTATCGAGGTGGCGCAGCGACGATGCACCCAACGCCAGCGCGCGAATGCCCGCCGTGTCGGCGATATAGCCGCCGTCGCCGCCATCGAGCGCCACGAGACGCGTTCCGGTAGTGGTATGGCGACCTTTGTGGGTCGTCGCGCCAAGTGCGCTGACCCGCAGCGCGAGTCCCGGTTGTACGGCATTGAGCAGGCTCGATTTGCCAACACCCGACGGCCCGACGAAGGCCGAGGTACGACCGGCAAGGCGCGCGCGCAGTTCCTCGATCCCCTGGCCTGACGATGCGCTCGCCAGCACGACGGGATAGCCCATCGCGCGATAGGCGTGCAGTCGCTCGATGAGCCAGCCTTCCGGCTGCTGGTCCATCTTGTTGAGACAGATGAGCGCCGCGATATCCTGCGACTCGGCAAGCACAAGTAGCCGATCCAGTAGACGCAGATGTGGCGCTGGCTCGCGCGCGGCAAAGACGGTGACGATTTGATCAAGCCCGGCGACGGAGGTCAGGGCAAGATGCCCCTCGCCCGCATTTGGATCACGCCGGGTGAACGCTCCGCCGGAGCGGGCGACGATCTGTTCGATGACGCCGCTGTCGCTGCCGGTGGGCAAGACGCGCACGCGATCGCCGATGGCCACGGGATCATGGTCGCGCACAGTGACACGCTTCACCTGGCGGCTGCTTCCACCGCGCGACCCAAATTCGAGATCTTTGCGCAGTCTGCCCCGGATGGTGCAGCGCAGCACGCCAAGCGGCGTCTCGACCGCGTAGAGTCCGCGGCTGCCGTCGACGATGAGTCCCTCGGCAAGCGTCGCGGTGGTATCAGTATTCGGCGCGCCAGCATCGTGCTGACTCTGACGCGGCATAGGATGTTTGGAAGACACGTTGGTCGTTCTCCTGGCGCTGAATCG
>DAHUXT010000442.1 GCA_027307065.1 Ktedonobacteria bacterium | reverse complement strand
AAGGTAAGTTGAACGCCCCACGAGTGCATCACCGCTTACCTGATTATGGCGCGGAAGAAAGACGACATCATGTTGAGCTACTGGTTCCCTACACCTCTCGAAGCCGCGGTGCCTCTCGTGTTCGCAATCGGCTTTGCTGTCCTGGCTGCGTTCGCGGTGGTGGTGACGCGGGCACGGCGGCCTGAAGAGCCGGATGCGAACCTCGTTGCGACCTTCTATGTGATTGGCTTCGGCCTGGCAGCGCTGTCGGAGGTGCTGCGGTTCGTGGACATCCAGTTCGGGTGGTCGCTAGCTGCCGGGTTGTCGATCTCGGGCATGGGGGCGACTATCCTGGCGGTGTTGGCAGCGGTCGTTGCCGGTAGCACGGTTGCCTTCGCGGCGGTGGTACAGTTCCAGGAGGAAGATTTGTATCGTATCAGGCATGCCCATACTCATACCCACTAATGGGCGCCATGCGCGATGATATGCGATGATGCGATGGAGGGCTGGCCCGCCTGGGTCGGCCCTTCGTGCTGTCTGTGACGCCTGGGCCACGTGGACCGAGACCGCCGCGTGTGGCTGGCCGCAATTGCCCGCGAATGTAGGCGCTGGCAAGATATACTGACCTTGTGAATATGTGTCCGACTATGGCAGCGACGCCACTCGCTGGCGCAACATGTGGTCGGAGAGAATAGCGGTTGCGAAGAAACGCGACAGACAATAGAGGAGAATGCGCGTGCCCAGTCCCCACTCTATGCACGATGACATCGAGCACGTTCTGATCTCGGAGCCGGTGCTCCAGGCGCGTGTCGCCACACTCGCCGCCGCCATCCAGGAGGACTATGCCGGGCGCGATCTCGTGCTGGTGGGCATTCTCCGCGGCGGGGTGATGTTCATGGTGGATCTGGTGCGCCACCTCGACATGCCAGTGGAAATGGACTTCATGGCGACCAGCAGCTACGGCAACGCCACCGAGTCCAGCGGGGTGGTGCGCATTCTCAAAGACCTCGACACCTCCGTGGATGGACGGCACCTCCTGATCGTCGAAGATATCATCGATAGCGGGTTAACCCTGCGCTACCTGATGGAAAACCTGGCGAATCGCAATCCCGCCAGCATCGCCGTCTGCGCCTTGCTGGATAAAGAGAAGACACAAGGCGATTCGGTGGTGCAGCCAGAGTATATTGGCTTCAGCATCCCCGACCGCTTCGTCGTAGGCTACGGCCTAGATTACGCGCAGAAGTACCGCAACCTGCCCTATATCGGCGTGCTCAAGCCGAGCGTATACGGCGGCGAGTAATTCACGCGGGCGTGTCGTGGGAGAGAGTTACTAGCGAGACATCTGAAGTTCAGGCGCGACTTCAGTCGCCAGCGTGCGCGTCGCCAGCATGCGCATCCACGACCCAGAGCGCATAGGCTATTCGCGCCGGGACGGTGAGATGCGAGCCATCGGCCAACTCCAGCACAGCATCACTTTCGTCGGGCTGGGATGATCCGCTGACGAGCGCCAGATCCGTGCCGGGGATGATGCCGCGGTCGTGCAGGTAGTGGATGATCGCCTCCTCATCTTCCACCACTTCAGAGACCAGCAGCAGCCGCATGCGGCGTCCTGGCGTGGCGTGCAACAGGCGAATCGCCCCCTGATCTTTCAGATAGTGGCGCGCGTCTGGAACGGAACCGGGGATGGGGTTACCGTGAGGGCATGTTGTGGGATGTCCAAGCGAGGCCACCACGCGCTCCTCGACGGCGCCGGA
>DAHUXT010000441.1 GCA_027307065.1 Ktedonobacteria bacterium | reverse complement strand
TCACTGCGCGATGCCCTTTGGCCGGTGCTGCTGCGCCACGCGCTGCTGGGCGCCACGGTTCCCTCGGTCACCGCAACGGAGGCGGCGATAGGCCGTGGCCTCTGCTACGAGCAGGTCGCGGGCGTGCAGTATCGCTGCTTCGAGGCTATCTGGCGCGTACGCCAGCAGTGGCAGATTTCCGGCGGACGTGTCGTGTAATATGACACCCGCTGTTGCTACGGTGTCTCGTTCCTCAGGCGTTCGTAGGCGGCGAGCAGTTCAATGAACCGTTCACTCTCGCCGCCAACATCGGGATGATACTGCTTCGCGAGAGTGCGAAAGCGCTGGATGATCTCGGCCATACCTGCATACGGCGGCAATCCCAGTTGCGCCAGCAGCTCCGGGTCATAGACATCGGCCTTCACGATTCCTTGGTCCTGAGCGGTCTGGGAGTACACGCGGACGAGATACTCATCGATGACAGACCTGAGTTCGTCGTGCTCCATGGCGATCAAGCGGGAGAGCGGATATTTCACCGATACCGAGTCGTAAGCCCTGGTCGAGAAGAAGACGTCCCAGACCAACTGCTGATGATTCGAAGTGGGGTATTGCCCGAAGCGGAAGGTGATCTCCAACTGCTTCAACTGGCGCAATTTTCGTTTCAATTGCGGAGTGGTCGGTGGCATGATGGGTACTTCCATCGTTGTTTGCGTGGCTGTTTTCCTGGTGGCGCAATTCGATGGTGCGCTTGTCACCTGATGATGTCACAACGTGGGATGGTATTGCCAGCAGAGGCATTTCTCGTATCAGTGAATTCGAGGCATGGTGGGATGGAGGCATGGGTATATCCGCGAACCTCATCTTCCCCAAGTTACCCCCTTTCGCGTTGAAGGGAAAGCGGTATAATCAGAGATAGCGTGCGCCCAGTGAGGAGGCGCGGCGAGTCGGCGCAACACTCAACGATGAGGGAGTCTGCGGTCATGCTGAAAGACACGATGCTCTACCTGGCACGCCAGGATGGAATACGCCAGTTTGTAATGCAGAATGCGGCAGCGCGCAAAATGGCGCGGCGCTTCGTCGCAGGTGAGACGCTCGACGAGGCAATTGCCGTCACACATGCGCTCAACGGCGAACACATCAGTGTCTCTCTCGATCACCTGGGCGAAAACGTCGCCGACGCCAACGAGGCCGAAGCCACCGCCACAGGCTACATTGAGATTCTCGACCGGATCGCCTCCGAGGGCGCGGAGGCCAATATCTCCGTCAAACCCACGGCGCTTGGCCTCGATATCGGCTATGATCTCTGCCGCGACAACCTGACACGGGTGCTTCGGCGCGCGGATGATCTCGGCATCTTCGTGCGTGTGGATATGGAAGGTTCGGACTATACCCAGCGCACGATCGATCTCGTCACCGGCCTACACGAGACCTTCCCCAATGTCGGGACAGTCATCCAATCGTGCCTCTACCGCACACCCAGGGACGCCGAGCTGCTGATCGCCAGCGGCATCCGGGTGCGGCTGGTCAAAGGCGCGTATCTGGAGCCAGAAACAATCGCCTACCCCAAGAAGGTGGATGTCGACGCCGCGTATCTGCTCATCCTCTACGAGCTCTTGGAGCGTGGGGCATATCCCGCTTTTGCCACGCACGATGAGCGCCTCATCTCTGATGCCATACGCTACGCCAACTCACATGGCATCCCACGCGCCCGCTTTGAGTTCCAGATGCTCTACGGCATCCGTCGCGACCTGCAAGAGCGGCTGACC
>DAHUXT010000440.1 GCA_027307065.1 Ktedonobacteria bacterium | reverse complement strand
ACTCGGTCGTCGTGGCGCCGAATCAGGGCGCGGGTGGCCCCGGCAGCGGACAGGCGTTCGTGCAGCGTGATATCTACGCGGTAGACCCACGCACGCAGCAGCGCACGCCGATTGCCGAAGAGGTCACGACCGTCGAAGAAGATGTGGTTGACCCGAACAATCCAAATAATCCGAACAACCCGCAGCGCTAGCCTCTGGGCGAACCGCTAACCCGCGCACAACGCAGCCCCGGTAGGAAGCGATTCCCCCGGGGCTGGTGCTATGTGGGGCGAACTAGCCTGGCGTCCTGTGGGGCAGGGGTCGGGGAAGTGGTCTGCTGGCCAACGATGCGCAGCTATGGCAGCATTCGCGCTCCGGCCTCTACCCCACTGACACACCCAGGCGTATACTATTCAGGCGTGCAATTATTCTGAAACCGCATCCAGGTGGTCTGGGTGGCATACAGGTATCGGGGGCGATGTCATGGTCATTGTCTGGCTGGCCGTGCTGGGCGCGAGTATCGTCACGGCGATCATGGTGGGGCTGGCGCTGCTCTTCGGACGCCAGGCGAAGGCCGCTCCGCGCGAATTGGCACTCTGGGCGTTGCGGCTTTGGATTTTCAACCTCATCCTCGATCTCATCATCCTCTATCTGGCGGAGCCCGCCATCACTGGACCCTATTGGGGTGGCCAGTGGCTGATCTGGCCGCTGCTGCTAACGGGCGGCTTCGCGCTCTTTGGCGGCGGTGTGGACCGCGTGCGCTCGGCGGTGGACGACTTTACCCACAGGATCAACGCTGGCGAGTTCCCACTTCGGACGCAGCGGACCCAGCGGCGCTCGTCGTTCCGCGTGGTGGACCAGAATGCGCCCGCCGCGCAGGGCGTTCCGGCAAGCCCAACGGCGGGAACGGCGGCGATTGCCCTCGCGTTGATTGTTGCGCTGCTCGTCAACGGCCTGATTACCATCAGCACCACCTGGTTCGACGGCAACGCCAAAGCGCTCGCCGCCATCCCACGCATTATCGAGGAGCCTTCGTCTACGCCGCTGCCCCCGACCGATGTGAACCATATCGTGCTGGTGACACAAGGCGTCGCCTCATATCTCGGCCAGCAGGTGCTCGCGGCCAATGGACAGAACCTTGGCTCGGTCTATCACACGATTGAAGAGGAATATACGCTTCAGTCGGTGAGGGGCCATCTCTACTGGATCGCACCGCTGGTCTATAACAACGTGTGGGCGAATATTGGCCGGTGGGAAACGCCCGGCTACGTGCAGGTGGACGCCGAAGATCCCAATTCGCCGCCACAACTCAAGACAGGCTTTCATCTGCGCTACCTGCCAGATGCTATTCTCAACCAGGATTTGATTCGTCACGTCTATCTGAGCGGGTACACCAACGGCGATCTGGCGGATCCGACGCTGGAGGTGAACGACGCCGGCACTCCCTATTTCACGATCTCGCTGATGCAGCCGACACGGGGTTTTACTGGCGACGTGGTGAAGCAGGTGCTGCTGGTGGATCCGCAGAGCGGCGCCATCACGACATACGCGCCGGGCAGCGTGCCAGCATGGGTAGATCGCATCATCCCCGCGGACACGGTAAACGACTACCTGACGTGGTGGGGCAAATACAAGAAGGCGCCATGGTTCAATCCTTCGGGCGCGGGCCAGCAGGCTCCATCGACCGCTACGCCTGAATTGGTCTACAATCAGGTGGATCAGCCGGTGTGGCTCGAACCGATGACCTCCAACAACGGCACCGATAACTCCAGCACGGGCGTTATGCTC
>DAHUXT010000043.1 GCA_027307065.1 Ktedonobacteria bacterium | reverse complement strand
AGGACGCATGGTACTGTCAAGAGGGCATTTGCGCGACATCCCAGAAGTCAGGGTTCATAAGTTGAATCGTTGAATCTCTGGGGAGCGGTCGGTTCCTCATGTTCAAACGGCCTGCTAGAAGCATCCGTCACTCGATCATGAAAACCGATTCCGAAGGTACTAGTCGCATCAGAGGCGTCTCGCGTCATCACGTGTCGCGGCGCCCTGTTCGAGGCGGCAAAGGTGAGTATGCCACAACTGCAAGGGGATGTCAACGGTTTTTGTCCCCAAATTTCCGTTTCTGGGGCAACCTCGCCGGAAGGTACTGTTTCTGCCGCTTTTCTGTCAATACGTCCCGTCGGCGCGCGCGGCCCTTTCGATCTCGGTCCGCCACCAGGGCCGTCAGCGACTCCACCCTCTACGCCGGGAAAATACCAGTGCAAGGACCACTATCGTCGGCCCAAAGGCGACCAGCGAACGGTATCCATAGATGCCAAGGGCATGGAGCGACTGAAAGGTGTAGAGTGTCAGCACACCCGCTGAGAGCAATAGTGTCGCGCGCGCCAATAGTCCCCAGGGTGCCAGCGCGACGATCGCGACCGCCCAGGTCACGTACCAGGGCCAGAACCATCCGCTGGCTACCAGCACATACCACAGCAGCGCCCATCCCCAGGCAACCAGCATGCCCTCCAGGCTACGCACGCGCCGAAACTCCCGCAGCCAGAGCGCGGCGAACAGTAGCAACCCTATTACTTTCAACCCGGAATTCACGAGATTTCGCGCGGCATCGGCTGAGAGTCCCACGGCCTGGGCCAGCGACCGCAACGGCCACGAGAGCGCCTCGGCTGGCGAGTTCCCAAGCTGTTGTGCTGGAGGCGAGAGCAGCAGCGCGCCTAGGGAAGCTGATCCCGCCCAAAAGGGCAAGGCCGAGAGCACAAACACGAGCGCGACAATGCCCATTCGCCACGCCACACCGGCGCCTATCTGCCGCGAAGTCAACCCGCTCGCCCGCAAACGGCGCGCAACCAAAGCCAGATAGAAGGGCAGCAGCACAATCGGCACATACTTGATAGAGATTGAGAGGCTAAAGGCAATCAACGCTGCCATCTCCCACTCGCGCGTGAGCCAATAGACTGCCAGCAGCAGCAGGGTGAGCATCACCGCGTCGTTGTGACCACTGGCGCAAAACTCGAGCAGACAGAGCGGATTCCACGCGTAGAGCAGTGTGCCCCGTAGCTGGCGCTCAGGCGCGAGTCGACCGAGGATGCGCCAGATGAGCAAGGCATTGGCCAGGTGCGCCGCGAAGCCGAGCAGCTTGAAGAGGACGACATAGAGCGCAAGACTACCGCCAAGACTCTGGGCAAATGCTGCGAGCGCGGCGGAGAGAAGCAGCCAGACGGGACCATAGACAGAGCGCACATCGCGCCAGAAGACCAGCGTGAGAAACGGATCGTTCTTGAAGTCGGCGGGCGTGGCGATCAAGGGGTTCGCGCCATGGACGGCGGTGATGCGGCCATAAAGAATATAGCTGAAGATATCATCAGAGGGGAGCGACGGTAGCAGAACAAGCGTCAGACCAAAGAGCGCCGTGGACGCCAGCACCACCACCAGCAACGCCCGTTGGCTCAGCCGTACACGTGGCGCGACGTAGAGCGCCAGCCCCGCCGCGCAACTCGCGCCCACCAACAGCACCCCAAGCGCTAGCAGCGCCAGCAAGCCATTGCCCGGTGGCAAACTCGACGAGGCAAGAGTGTCTCCCAGCACGAGACGCGCGGGCGCCAGCAGCCACGGCCAAACACGCGCCAATGGCGACACACTCAGCGAGACGCTCCCCGCCGGAATGATCACCCAGACTGCCAGCAAGAACGCCTCGAGCGCGACACCAGCGCCAAGCAGTTCGCGCATGCCCGGCGCGCGCCAGACCGTTCGCAGCCGCCTCGTCAATGTTGGTAGGAGGTTTGCAGGCGCGCCGTGCGCGAGCGTTGTCTCGCTCACTCCCACTCCGCCCTCTTTTCCGCCGCGCTGTGACATCACGATAGCTAGCGTCTGGGCGGCTGATTGTTATCAGCCCACAGATCAGGCCAGCCACCACCTGGGGTGGGTGGATTCTGCCGCTCGACGGGATCAGGCGGCCATAGCGGTTGCGATGGTGCGACCTGTTGCGATGGCGTTTGTGGTGGCTGGCGATGCACAGGTCGTTTTTGCTGTGGCGCAGACTTCACTGGCGGCACAGTGGGGGGCAGATAGGCCGACCCAGCGGAGGCTGGTTGTGGCGAAACAGGCGATGGTGACTGTGGCACACCGGTATCGAACATGTGGCCCTGCCCCAGTCGCCACTGTTTGCGCTCCGGCGCGTTGCCCCTAGCTCCGGAGCCAACGCCCGGCTTGCGCGCGCCCATTCTCATCCAGATAAAGATCGCGAAAGCCAGCATAGCCCCAAACTCCAGCAAGCCGACGCTGACACGATCGAAGTACCCCACACTGGTGAAGCCAATGTATTGCGAGAGCGTCGCCGCGACACATAGGTAGCCGAGCGAGAGCACCGGCCAGCGCCACACGCCACCACGCCGGTTATACATCGTCGCGAACTCCCAGATGAGCAACGGCACGAATGGCTCCAGATAATAGTAAGGCCAGACGGTCTTCGTCAGCATTGGCACCGCGAGGCAAGCGATAGCGACTACCCCCCAGGCATCCGTTCCAAAGGCAGAGACACCCCGCCGTGCGGCCAGGAACGCCACAACCACGATGAACAGTACGACACTGTAGGTATCGAGCCGCTCAGCCAGCGCATTGAGCAGGTGACGAATCGAGTTGGTATCTCCGGAATAGGCGAAGATGGACCAGATCGAGTTGCCGCCAATCTGCGAACTGCCACGCCAGGTCACCAGCGAGTAGATGGTGTCTTTTGGGTAGACGAGAAAGAACGGGATCATAGCAAGCACGCTCACCGCCGCGGCAACTCCACCGAAGCGGAACAGATGACGCCATTGCCGCTCCATCAGCAGCAAGACGCCAAGCGCCACCAATGGCATGAGCGCCGTCGTGCGCGTGAGAATCGCCATGCCCGCCAGCAAGCCAGCTAACGCCGAACGCCGCGCCTGCAGCGCCGCAATCGTGCCAACCAGCAGACAGAGCATCAGCGGTTGCTCCACGTGATACCACGGTGTGAGCGACTGCCATGTCAGCGGGGAAAGTGCGATGACCGCAAACGCAAGGAACTGCTGCGTCTCTGGGATCTCTGGATAGAGGCGCCGCAGTACGCGCACTGTGATGGAGGCCAGCACTGGAACCAGCACCACAAACGGCAACGTGACGATGGTAATTTGCGCGCCGTAGCTCACCGCATGGAGTGCGTTGGCCAAAGCGAGCAATGGCGCCATGAGAAAGATGCTGAGAGGGGGATTGAAATTCGGATAGGTCGAGGTCAAGCCGCTGCCACGCGCGGCATAGATATGCCAGAGATCGCCATGCAGAATATAGGTCGCCGATTTGAAGAAGAAATTGGTGAGGTCACTATCCTGGGCAACGTGAATCTGGCTAGTACCGCGAACCACCGCCGTGACGCCAATCAGCAACGAAGCCACCGTGACGATGGTATACGCCCACGCTGGCAGGTGGATGGGTCCTGCGCGCTCCTCAGACGGTGTCGGCTCGGCTCTCAAGCGGTCCCCTCCTCATTGCTCTCCGATTATTCGTGAATGCGGTTGCGCGCCACATGCTTACATGCATCGTCCAGTGAAACACATCGTTCGATGCGCAGTAGTCACAGGGCGCCGGGAGGATAAGACTGTCCTCCCGGCCGGTCCGTGAAAAGCTACCAGATTTGTGGCAGCCGCTCCTCCAGCGTGCGTCGCCAGGTCGCCAGCGCCTCGGTCCGCTTCAACCAGAGCACCAGTGCTACCGCCACCAGCGCTGCCGCGCCCCACACTGCCCAGGCGATGGAATTCGGGCCAGGCGACAGCAGCAACGTCAGCACCTGCGGCCACGTCCGCTGCACCAAATGGGTCGTGGAATGCCACAAACCCGGCTGCAGGAAAGCGATGGCAAGCATGACCAAGATCACCACAATAGCACCGCGGCCAAGTAGATCACGATTGAGCGCGTGGCGCCGCTCGCGCCGGGCCACCAGAGCCAGCTCATACTGGGCAACGCGTTGGCGAATAGCATCGGTCAGGTCGATCTCCGCGACGACGGGCATCGCTAGCGCATCGCGGACTTCTTCGAGGAGCGCATAGTCATGCTGGCACAACGGACATCCTGCCAGGTGCTCTTGCAGGATGCATTGTTTGTCGGCATCGAGTCGCCCATCTACGGAGAGTTGGAGCCAGTCCGCATATTGTGCGCATTTCATTGGCCTTCTCCTTTGCCATTGCCAGCATAATCCAGTCGCTGATCCAGCACGGTACGCAGGTTCGCCTCCAGGCCGGCGCGCAATTCTTCTGCCCGCGCAATGCCGCCCATACGCGCGCGCTCCAGGCCGTCGAGGCGTTCTTTCAATAGTGCCCGTGCCCGGAAGAGTTGCGTCTTGACCGTTCCTATCGGAACACTCATGACATCTGCCATCTCTTCATAGCTGAGATCCTGAAGGTGCCGCAGGACAAGCGCTCGCTTATATTTCTGAGGAAGTTGATCGATCTGCTGGCGCACAGTGGCCTGTACATCACGTTCGGCGGCCAGCGCCATCGAGGCGCTCAACTGGCTGACGGGTTGGCTCTCACGCGAGGCGTCCGCCAGCGCCACCCGCGCCGCCTGATCGCGACGGCGGCTCTCGGCCACTTTCAGGCAATGGTTATAGGTAATGCGATAGAGCCAGGTAGCCAGGCGAGCGTCTCCCCGAAAGGAACGTAGATGTTGCCATGCCGCTAGAAAGACCTCCTGAGTCGCCTCGCTGGCCTCATCTTCGTCGCGTAGCATCCGAATTGCCAGTTGATAGACCTGCCGCTGATGCCGATCTACCAGCACCGCGAACGCGTCCTGATCGCCTTTTTGCGCGCGAGCCACCCACTGGCGCTCGCTGGCGGCTTCCTCTAAAGCTTCTGGGGTCGGCGGCGGTTGCGGGGTAGCCTGAAGCGCATCTTCGCCATGCCGGAGGCCGCCACGGACGAATAAATCTCGTGGATTCACAGGCCCTCCTTACGCGTCTCTCTGCGTCTCTCTGCGTCTCTCGAACGTCTCTACATCGTCTTTCGCCCATACCTGCTCATGCCTGTCGGTATGGCACGTCGCGTAGAGTATACGTATCTACAACGCTAATCGTCGCAGTCGTTGTCGTTGTCGTTGTTTATCGTACACCCTGCAATGCCTATGCCGCTAGAGAACGCTTTGCGGCTGTGCGTTTCGGCTGCTATAATGCCTGCGGCGCGCTATATTCTGGGCGTGATGAGCGCGCGTCGGGCGCCTTGCCCGCGTTCCCCCTGCCCATAGCGGAGGCTGCATCAGACCATGCGCGAGCGCCCGCAGATAGCAATCGATGGCCCGGCTGGTGTCGGCAAGAGTACCATTGGCGAACGCGTTGCGCGCCACCTGGGATGCCTCTACGTGGATTCCGGAGCGTTCTATCGCGCGCTGACCGTACTCGCCGTCGCCGAGCAGATCGACCCCGACGATGACGAGCTTCTTGCCGCGCTGGCGACATCCAGCAACATCCGCATCGTCACGCCGACCATCCGCGACGGCCGCCAGTATACGGTCCTCGCCGGGAACAGTGATATCACACCGATCCTGCGCACGCTAGAGGTCGAGAAGAACGTCTCACGGGTCTCGCGTCATCCGGCGGTGCGACAGGCGCTCATTGCCCAGATGCGGGCGATGGCCGACGATCAGGCAGTGGTGATGGTTGGGCGCGATATTGGCACCGTCGTGCTGCCGACGGCCGACCTCAAAATCTGGCTGACAACCTCCATCGAGCAACGCGCGCAACGCCGCCACAGTGATTTGGTCGCGAGCATGGGTGCTGAAGCGCCGACCCTAGACGAGGTGCGTACCGAGATCGCCCGGCGCGACGACAAAGACAAAGCCCAAATGCAGCCCGCGCCCGATGCCTATTCTATTAACAACGACGCACTGACAGCTGATGAAACCGTCGCCCGGATTCTGACACTGCTGCATCAACGCTCCCACCGGGAGGCTCAGCCATGACGAGTGCCAATCTCCCCGCGCCCCCAAAAGCAAAGTCGGCGGCCGCAATTTCAGATGATCGTGCCGGAAGGGAATGGAAGGCCTTCTATACGTTCGCAAGAACCGTCGTCAGGTTGGTACGCCCGCTGATTGCGCGTATGCGCGTTGTCGGAGCCGAGAATGTGCCGACGAGCGGGCCGGTTGTTCTGGCGATCAACCATATCGCCTGGATTGATATTCCGCTGGCGTCGCTTGCGGTGCCACGGGTCACTCATTACATGGCGAAGATCGAGCTATTCAATCAGCCGGTGCTCGGCGGCATTGTGCGGTGGCTGGGCGCGTTTCCGGTGCGGCGCGGCGAGGGTGATCGCGAATCATTGCGGGTCGCCGAGCGACTGCTGGCGCAGGGCAAGATCCTGTCAATCTTTCCGGAGGGCCATCGTAGCGGCGGCCATCTCATCGCCGCCCATCCCGGCACGTCGCTGATCGCGCTGCGAACGGGCGCGCCGGTGGTGCCAGTGGCAATATCAGGCACTGAACACGTCTTCAAACACTTCCGCTTCGGGCCATGGGCGCCACGGGTCACAGTCAGCTATGGCAAGCCCTTCATCCTTGAATCCAGCGGCCCGCGACGCACCCGCGACGATCTGGCGCGCAATACGGACGCTATCATGTATCACATCGCTGAACTGCTCCCGCCGGAATATCGCGGCGCGTATGCGCTGCCAGCAGCAGGTGAGACAACGGCGTGAATGCTACGCCTAATGCCCAACCATTCGGAAGAAGATGGCCAACAGGTGCGGGCCGAAGACCAGCATGCCGATGATGACGGAGAGGATAGCATTCAGCAGCACCGCGCCCGCCGCGACATCCTTGGCGATCTTAGCAAGCGGATGATACTCGGTAGTGACGAGGTCAACGCACGCCTCGGCGACCGTATTGAACATCTCGGCAATGAAGACGAGCGTAATCGCGACGAAGACCATCGCAAACTCGACCGGCGAAATGCGCAGCACCAGCCCCAGCACTATCGCTCCGGTGCCGATGGCGGCATGGACACGCGCATTGCGCTGCGTGCGTATCGCGTAGACCAGCCCATTCCAGGCATAGACAAAGCTCCAGAGAAATTCAGCGCGCGCGCCTGAATGCCGATCAGAGTCGGCCGAATCGGGCAGTGAAGTGGATGGCGGAGTGTTTCCGCGAAAGGTATTGTGCATCGTGTTGCCAGTTTCCGCCTCGGCACGTCCGGGGCTTTGACGGAGCTATCGCGAGATGTGCGCCTCGGTCAAAATGGCCTCCTGATGCGCCACCATCGCGCGATAACCCGCGTCCGTTGAATCGTCATATCCCATCAGATGCAGCAGTCCGTGAGCGAAGAGATAGGCGCACTCCCAGGCAATGCTGTGACCAGCCGCCGCTGCTTGCCGCGCCACCGCATCCCGCGAGATGGCAATGTCGCCCAGATGCAGCGGATCATCCTCAAAGTCGCCATCGTCGTCCTCGTCGTCCTCGAAGTCGCCGCTATCACCGTCATCGTCGGCGAGATCCATCGGTTCGATCGTATCGGGCTGTGGCCACGCGCCATCCTGTTCGCCAGTATGTGCAAGGGTCGCGCCAGCATTCTCGTCGGCGGGCTGCCAAAGCTCATCGGCGGGCGCCTCGAGCAGCGGCGTGTCGAGCAGCGGGAAAGAGAGAACGTCGGTCGCCTCGTCACGTCCGCGGAAGTCACGATTCAACTCGCGCAGTCCCTCATCATCCGTCACCAGGAGGCTGATCTCGACTGACTCCCCCACATGCACACGCTCCAGCGTGAGCAGCGCGACACGCAGCAGATCCTCTTCGCCGAGCGCGATTGACTCTTCCAGCGTATCAGAAACATTGCAGGCGACTTCAAGAATCACTTCCTGCTCGGAAGAATCTCCCTGCCCGTCCGTCGAATCCATCATTGGCGCGCTATCCCTCACTATTCAGCACACTATCTGTGTCTAGTAGTTTACCACCACTATACCGCCTCCGCGTGCGTGACGCTCAACACATGTGTGCACTTGCGCGCGCGACGCCACACCCGCGACGCCCCGCATCAACGATTGGAGCGCGAGAGACAGTCGCGAGCACGGCGCTGGCCTGCTACCACTCGCCGCGGTTGGGAGAATGATCCGGACGCTGCGCGCGTCTTCCGGATGAGGTATCGGACGAACCGTTTGGGGAGGATGGGCGCCGCTGAACGGACGTTTGCCCCGACGGCACGCGATCATAGCGCGATGGCTGGCGTCCGTTGCCGTAGCTCCCGTAAGCACCAGTGTTGCCAGACCGGCCATTGCCGCCATTGCCCGGCGCCCGTGGGCCACGCTGCGACCGACGCGCACGCGCCTGCGCCTCTTGATATTCGCGGATCATCCGAGCGCGCCGCCGCTGCTGCCAGAGCGCATACAGGCCGATGGTCAGCCCAACCAGCAGCACGATGCCGCCGATGACCACCAGCGGGCTTACGCCTCCGCCTGCGCTCGCCGCGCTCAATACCTTCACCTTCAGCGTGGTGGTCGCCTGCTCACTCTGCTTGTCGAAGACTGTCAACGAGACCGTGTAGAGCCCCGACCTGGCATAGCGATGCGATGTCGTGGCTGTCTGCGTGGTCACGGGCGCGGAGCCATCGCCGAAATCCCAAGCATACTTGGTGATTGCTTCACCGGAGACGCCCGCTGGTGGAAGCGACTGGCTGCCGTCGAAGTTGACGACGCTGCCCGCGTCGATCTCCAGATCGCTGGCGCTCAGTGAGGCAGTCGGCGAATGCGCTTGAATAGTGATATTGACGGTCGCCATACTCTGCGCGCCACGTGCGTCAGTGACGATCAACGCCACAAACGTCGTGCCGTTGAGTGGGAATTGATGCACGATATGGGGGCCGGTACCGGTGGTGCTATCGTTGAAGTTCCAGAAATACTTGAGCTGCGAGCCATCGGTCGAATGGGATCCAGCGGCGTCGAACGTCACCGATCCCGTCAAATCGACATAGGCCTTATTCGAGCTTACCTTCGCCACTGGGGGGTTGGCGGGAATGCTGGCGACGATATGAATCTGCGCGCTATCGAAGCTCGTCCAGTCGTTTGCCGTCGTATCCCAGATCCATGAGCCGACGTAGTATGTTCCCGGCTTCGTGAAGGTGTGCGTGGGGCTTACGATGAAGACGTCACCTGAGCCATCGCCAAAGTTCCATTTCCAGCGGAAGCTGCTGATTTTCGGTGCGCCGGGCACGCGGCTCAGATCCTCAATAAAAGCAATAGATGTATTCGCGGCATAGTTCATCGGGAAGACACCCTGGGGCGCGTTCTGCGGCATGTTCGGCGTCACCGGATAGAATAGCGCCGGAATCTTATTGGCCAGCATCGTCTGCGGATTGCCCAGGCCGCATGCCAGCGCCTTCGGAATCGTACCCTGCGTCGCCTGTCGCGCGGTGAGCAGCAGCGCCAGGAGGCAACCGCCGACGACCGCCAGCACGCACGAGCGCATCAGGCGCGCAATAGCACGCTGCGCCAATGGCCGTCGCGCCTCAGACTGATTCTCCGCCAGCCGCATACATCCATGCCCCCTCGCCAATACCGGTACCGCCACAATTGCCAGAGTTTCTCCATGATGTCTGTTGATTCAGCATACCAGAAGCGCCCGCGCACGACGCATTTCTGGTACTGGTGTCCCGCGCGGAAAACACAACATCGGGGCAACCCGAAGGTCAACCCCGATGCGCGTGGTGGTCTCGTCAGTTCGCGTACCTGATTCCAGGCTAGGAGCGTGGCCCCCGCCGCGTCTCACGCACACGATTGACAATATTCTTGGCCTGAGACTCATCGATATTGAGCTTCTGCGCGACCAGTTTGTTCACCGCGGATGCCGGGATGCTCTTCCGGCCATTTGCCTTCAACTCATTCATCGCTTCGTCATACGCGCGCACATAAGTAGGCGAAACTTCGTTCATGCTGCGCATCAATGTGCCCGACTCGTACGAGCGGCGGACGGCCTGGCGCGGCCCGGTGGTGCCGGTCATTTCGTCGCTGTCGGTTGCGTCGGCATCGAGCAGATCGTTGACGAACGACGGCGGGCGGCGCATCCAGGTGCTGCCAGACGTGTCACTGCCGGGCATGCCACTCGGGTCGGTATCGGCAAAGAGTGGCGACTGCGATGCCAGGAATGCCTCGCCGTTCGCCGGCTGCATATGCATCGATGGCCCGGCGGGCGCGACACTATTCATGAACGAGGCGGAGCGGCCGTGTCCGGGCTCACGCGCGTTGAGCGGCGGCAGATTGACGATCTTGTGCGGCGCGATGCCGTCGCCCGATGCGCCTGAATCGTCCGACTGCGCGACTGTCTCGCCATGCGACTGATTGCCCACTGCGGACTGCTCGCCGGTATCGTCGCCCTCGTCCTTCTTGCGGCCAATGAGTCCGGCGGCCTGCTCGCGCGCGGTAGCGGCTGTGCGCGCCATGCCCCGCAACTGCGCTTCACGCACCTTGGCGTTGGTCTCGGCCTTGAGCCGCTTGACCTCGGCCTCGTGCTGCACGCGCAGCAGCGTCTCGGCGTGGCTCTCTTGCAACTGGCGCAGGCTGCGGCCCGTCTCGGTCGGCTGAACAACCGCCCAGAAGAGGCCCCAGAACGGCGGGGCAATCGAGACCAGAATCATCGTGATGCTGACCCCGTTCGTCTGCAACTGCGGCCAGATGCTGTAGGCCCACTTGTCGGTATTGAAATCGACAAAGCTGCTGCTGCGATAGGCCAGACTGTTCCAGGTGGTAATGGCGGTTGCCACAATGACGCCCAGCGCGCAGAAGAAGGCCTGGACATGATGCCCCTGGCCCCAGTGCCACGGCGCCAGCACCGAGAGAAGGTAGGCCATGCCGACGACGCCAATCGCCAGGAAGGAAACCAGCGCCACCTTGCCCGCCTGCAGCAGCGGGCTCATATGCGCGGTATTCCAGCCATCGGAGTACACATAGTAGTTGAAGATCGCGTCAGGGATGTAGAGGACGACCGGGAAGATGAAATAGACCTTCACCAGCCAGCCCGGCAACGGCAGCACCTTCTCGCGGTCAACATACCCCTGCTGGGCCGCGGCGGCTCCCATGCCATCCATCTGAGTATCCTCTGATGTACTCCGTGCAGGCGTCGTCCTTTCGGCAGCTTGTGCCATGGTAGTCCTACCTCCGTGCCAGAAAAAGCCGGAACTGCGGGCAATGCGCGATCCACACGCGCCAGAGATCCCCGGAGCCAGCTTGACAAGCAGCGCACGAAGCATAGTTCCGTCGTGACCTGCTGTAAAGAGGACCCTTAGGCTAGTCCTCGCTTGGTTATGCCAAGATGAACGCGTGAGGTCGCTTGTTTCCCGGAATACAATCGAGGAACACAAGATGAGAGGGCCGTATTGGACTCAAGAACTCGTGGGGGTGTTTGTCCGTACGACCTAGCCTCATTGGGCTACCAGTCGGTGAGACTCAGGGCAGAACGTATGTTCTACGGGTCCAGGAGTTACCGGAGTTGACGCCCTTTAACAGCAGAGGTCACAGTCGGTAACAGCCTTACGGACAGGTCTGCGCGATCAGGTATAGCAAGCAATACGTGGCCAGTGGGCATCACGGTGGGCAAAAAGAAGGGAAGAGCGAGATGCCAGCGCGCCCTTCCCCGTCGTCAGGCAACGCGAATCGCCCGGCGAACAAAAGCCAATCGGGTCCGCCCTCGCCATGGGGATAACGGAGACAGACAACGGACCGCAGGGAGTGCATCCTCAGTTGGGTGGAGGAGTCCGATTTCCGACCGGCCTATTGATATAGAACGCGGTGAGGGCCATTTCGTTATGGGTCGAGTGCGCCCAGTGTCGAAATTAGGCTGATATACATAACATGTTGTTCGCGAGAGGTCGCGTTATCCCGCGAGGGACCAGGCGAACAGCCCACTGTTTGCCAGATGGCTATCGCTCGCTCGCACATGCGCTCCATCCGCCGACATGAGCAGCAATCCAGCGACCGAGCGCACCGCGAGAGTCTGCCCATCCGCGGCCCAACTGAGCGCCAGCGCGGCTGTCTGGAGCGCGATACTGTGGACTCCGGTGGCTCTTCCCTGATGGATCTGCGCGCTCAGCACGGCATCGCCCGACTGCCACGCGATCGCCGCGCTATCTGGCGACCAGGCGACCGGGCCACCCGCTGCCACGCGCGAGGCCACCGACACCAGTGGATGACCTGGAGTAAGCGTCAGCAGCGTGTCACCGGAGATGATTGCGGCTGTCTCTCCCGAAGGCGACCACCGCAGCAGCGCGACTGGACGCGCCAGCGTGGCGATAGTCTGCGGAGCCTTCTGCCCCGGCGCGATCATCGACAGTTCCGAACCGTTGGCGAGCAGCCAGCCGCCCGACATAGAAACATCGGCAGTCGTGTACGTGGCGCCCGCAGGTGTGAGATGGACCGCTGAATCGCTCTTGCTGACATCGCTTCGAAAGATGCCGGTTACCGCGCCTTTATCAGTCGTCGCCCAGGTAATCGCTGGCGCGTTCCCAGGCAACCATGTGAGTTGGCTCGCCACGGCTGCGCCATTGCTGGCATCGCTATGCGACGCGACCACCAGCGACTGTGACGTGGGGACACTGTAGACCCAGATGCTCTGCGCGCCACCCTTGGTCAACGTGTAGGCGATGTAGAGGCTATCGGCGCTCCAGAGGGGCTGGCCGATCACCGACCCATCGGCGGCGCGGGCGACAACATCCGCCGCGCCGGTCGCATTCATCTCGTGCAGCGCAACTCCAGTACCACTCTGCGCCAGATACGCGACCCGCGTGTTATCCGGTGACCACGCAAGGCCACCCGCGATAGCCATTCCCGCTGGGGTGCGCCAGAAGCCAGAGAGGGGCGCCTTCCCGCCCGTCACCGTCCCAACCACGGTATCATTCAGTCTGTCGGAGCGCACTGTGTGGAGATCGCCGCTGCGGGCATCGATATAGAAGACCACGCGTCCGTTCGGCGAGACACTCCACCCCGCGACCTGCATGCCCGCGCTCGACAATTGCTGCGCGAGCGGCGAGCCACTTTCAGGAACGCTCCAGAGCGCGCCACCACGCGCGTAGATCAGCCGAGGCCCCGCGGTCAGTGGCGCGACGCCGGATCCAATATTGCCGATGGCGGTTATGCCACCAGGAATGTTCGCTTGCTGAGAGCCAAAAACGCCCTGCCGGAACAGCAGAGCGCCACCCAGGGCCACTACCAGCATCGCCGCGGCAACCAGCGCCGCCGACAATGGAGTGACGAAGCTACGCTGGCGGGAGCGCGCGCGGTTCAACTCGATCATGCGGGGCGAGTCGAAGAAGCGGTCTCGCATGCCCGGTGGCGGCTCGATGAACGGCAATGCCCGCAGCATCCCATCATCGCGCCGGAAATCGGCCAGAATTGCCTGGCAGCGGTCGCAGGTCGCGAGGTGTGCTTCGACGGCACGCCGCAGCGGCGGATCGAGTACGCCGTCGAGGTATCCGCTCAGCTCGTCCTCTGCCTGTTCGCAGGTCAACTCACGTATATCGTTATCCATATCCATCATCGCCTATATCACCTTACCGGATCGTGCTGGTTGTGCTCGTAGCTCTTCAGCGCGGCAACTACGCCGCGGCTCTCACATCGCTAAACTTCATCACTATTCATCACAGGGACACAGCAGGCCATCGTTCGGCCAGCGCCGCGCTTCTCACTGGGCAATACGCCACAACATGCTACGAGGTTCCCATTGCACCTGCTCAGGGAGCTAGCGCCGATGGCGGTGGCGAGTGACCGGAATACCCGCATCGAGCGCGTGAAAGTGCTCGCGGAACGAGTGCCGCGCCCGCGACAGGAACATCTTGACACCACTTTCGGCGATGCCCACAATCTTGGCGATTTCAGCGTACGTCATCCCATGCTGGGAGTAGAGCTGCAGCGCCAGGCTGTATTGCTTCGGCATCTGCTCGAGCGTCTGCCGCACCAGTTCGTTGGTGCCGATGGTCTGCTGCGGGTCGGCGCGGTCCACGTCCGCTGGCTCGTGTTCGTGGTCTGGCAGCTGAATCCAGGTGATGAGCTTGCGACGTCGCAGCGCATCATAGGCAGTGTTCTTGGCAATGCTATAGAGCCACGCGGACACCTTCAAATTGGCATCCATTCGCGAGAGCGCCTTGCACGCTTTGAAGAATGTGTCCTGGGTCAGATCTTCGGCCAGCTCACGGTTGCCCACAAGATGGTAGATGAAGTTGAAAATGGGAGTCTTGTATTCGTCATAAATACGCTCAAAGGACCAATCCGATCCTGAAGACCCCTCGCTGGTCACGCGTTTGTGCTCCCTCGCCAACGCTGGCTGTTGCTCAGCCACATCGTCCACGTGTGGGGAGGCGCTCGGCTCGGAACGGGTTGACAGGCGCATACCTTCCGGCCTCCCTTGCCGGCGCCGTTCCGTGTGACCCGATGAATTGATGCACAACTCATCTCACACATGGAACGGACGCGTAGAACGGCAGTAACATTTGCCGGTCTGAGTGACCGCGCGCCTGACGCGCATAATTCCGTCCCGCGGCATGCGGGATGCGCCTCCCGGATCAGGCGAAATGAGGCGATGTCTGATATACATCGATCACAGAAAATAAGGACAGTCGGCATCGTACCATGCGCAGAAACACCAGGAACAACGGCTACACCATTTATCCTATAACTCCTATGTTAGCCGCTGCCTGGTGTTGTGTCGTCCAGTCGTCGCGGGCTGGCCAGCGCCGCATATTCTCGTGCCAGAAACCGCTAGCCGCGCAAGGCCGATAGCGCAATCGACGGAGCCTTGGCCGCCGAGGGCGCCGCCTCAAAATACACCAACTTGCGGAAGACTTCTCCCCCTGCACGCCCACGCGTCACGAACCACGGCGGCACTGGCATCGCGCGCCACGGCCCACGCATCACCGACTTCTGCGGGCGGTCGAACATCAGCGCATTATGCACCACACCCGTGCCCGAGCGAATGTCGGAGAGCGGATGGCCGGGATACGCGCCCCAGGTCGTGGTGCCGAGCACGAATCCTGTGCCAGCCCAGTAGTTGACCGCGACAGTGCCATAGCGCAGATTCGCCACCGCCTGTTCCACCGCGGCCGCCACGGCAGGATCACGCAGCGACTTGGGATGCACCAGAAGTGTCACATTGAGTGTGCCCCAGATGGTATCGTTGGCAAAAGCAACGGCGCGTTCGATATATTCCGGCACGCTCGTGGCAGGCAAAGCCGTCTCGGCAAAGAGGCCGCAGAACGCCTCAGTTGTGAAGACGATGTCACTTTGCTCCTCGGGCGAGACACCATCGATGAGCATCCACGGAAGATTGTTGCCACTGGCTTGGCCCATCTGCTTCGCCTCAGGATGGTCTGCCAGAAAGGACGCGTAACGGTCGATGGCGCCGGGATAATACGCCGCGCGGGTTGGCACGCTACTGAGCACCTTGCGCACACCCGCCAGCAGCGATTGGCGATGCGCCCACGCTTCATGCTGCACGATCACGCGCGTCGCATTGCAGTTGAAGCCCGCGTTATTCGTGAGCATACTGGCGATGTGCTCCGCCTGATAGGCAAGGTCGCTGGCGCTCCAGGGTCCTGGCACCACGATCACCGGGCTGACATTGCCCAGTTCGCCGGTAACACGTTTGTTCAGCAGCGGTTGCCCTGACGCTTTGCGCGCCGCGCCCTCCGCGCCCGGCCCCCAGACGATCGCGTCGAAGGTTTTATCTGAGCCGGTGATATGGATCTCGTCGATGCCGGGATGGGCGCAGAGATAGGCGCCCTCGGCAGCCCCCCCGTAGACGACACGCATCAGGTTGCGGTCGATCAACGAGCGGCACGCTTCGAGAATCAGCGGGCCAAGATAGGCGTTGACGGGATTGGTCTTGAAAAGCACCACCTGATCTTCGACGAAGAGCTTATAGACCGCATCGAGCGGACCAATGCTGGAGACGTTGCCCGCGCCAAGCACCAGCGCCACCTTGCCCGGACGATTCTTCTCGGCATAGATCACCGCCTGCGTCTGCGGCAAATTGGCCTGCGTGACGCCTGGCTCCATCCACACCTCGGCGGTCAATCCCCCGAAGAAGATTCTGTCGTACGTCGTCTGTGGGAAGACCTGCGCCGTCACCTGTCCATCCGCGCGCGTCTTTACCGGGCCAGGGATGCGCGGCACGCCACGGGTGCGGATATCGTCGAGCGCGCTTCGCATCTGGCGCAGTTGCTTGATCAACGTGTACGGGCCAGCGCCCCACTCCTCGCCGACGCCCGGCGATCCCGGAGCGATCTCCTTGGCCCGCAGACAGGCCTCCACCCAGCGCGGCGCAATCGCGGCGCAATCGGTGATGAGCCGGTCTACGAGTGCGATACGCTCAGGCACGGCGCATGCCACCCACGCGTCTTTCTGCGCCTGAAGCGCGGCGATTGCGCTATCCATGGCTGATTGGTCGCTGGCGGAAACAGCGCTAGTGGCCTGCGGGAACTGCGGTGAACCCTGCTGAGCGGCGATGGTCATGGCAACCTCCAAGCACACGCGAGCATTGCGGCAAATGGGTACGACACCACAAGAATGTAGGAGTGGCGCCTGGCGACGGTGAGGAAACGATACGAGCGCCCCAACTATATCATACGTACGTGGGGCGCTACATATCAGGCATAAGTCAAGCATCGCGTCGCTACTAACCGCGAGGGAATGGCACCACCCAGATCCACATCATAAGCGCGAAAGCGATGCTGCCCGCGATCACGAAGAGATGGAATACTTCGTGGAAGCCAAAGATCCGCGGGAACGGATTCGGCCAGCGCCGCGCATAGATCAGCGCGCCAATCGTGTAGAGCACGCCGCCACCCATCAGCACGAACACCGGCAGCCACGAAAGCGCGTGCACGAACGCCGGCAGCGCGAAGACCGCTACCCAGCCCATGCCGACGTATAGCAGCGCCGTGAGCCAGCGCGGTGTGCGCAGTGTCAGCGTCGCCAGCGCCACCCCAAACGCGGCGCAGAGCCAGATGACGGTCAACATCGTCGGGCGCACCCAGCCCTGTAGCACATTGAAACAAAGCGGGGTATAGGTGCCCGCGATCAGCACAAAGATATTGGCATGGTCGAGCGAGCGCCACACCCGCCGCGCCGACGGCTTCCAGCGGCCGATATGATAGAGCGCGCTCACGGTATACAGTTCCACCATGCTCAACCCAAAGATTGCCAGCGAGATGGTGCGCGCCGGATCTTCGCGGCTCCGCCAGCACATCGCGGCCGTCAGTCCGACCGAGACGATGGCCGCGACCGCGTGAAACCAGCCACGCATCAGCGGTTTCTTTTCGGCCAGAGCCTCGATTGCGGTGGTTTCAGTCGTCACAACCCCACTCCCTTCACACAAGGCGACCGGAACGTACCAGCGCGTTCCGCACTCCTCTATGTAGGAGCGTAGAAGGTTTCACGGTTGAGGTGCACGTTGCCAGCTAACAAGAACATGAGATTCACCTCATATATTATCGCGGGCAGCCGCATCGCCTGTACGTCCTCAGTACACCCCC
>DAHUXT010000439.1 GCA_027307065.1 Ktedonobacteria bacterium | reverse complement strand
GATGACGATTGCCCGGCTCGTCTTCATCGCCGACGCGATGAGCGTCTCTTTGTCGAGCGGGAAGGTCGTGCGCGGATCAACCACCTCTGCGCTGATGCCCAGTTCGCGCAGTTGATCTGCGGCAGAGAGCGCGATCTGCACCATACTGCTCGTCGCCACGAGTGTAATGTCGTCGCCTGTGCGCTTGACGTCCGCAACGCCAAACGGGACAGTGTAATCGCCCTCCGGCACCAGCCCCTTGAGCTGATACATCATCTTGTCCTCGAAGAAAATCACCGGATTGTCATCGCGAATAGCCGTTTTGAGCAAGCCTTTCGCGTCGTACGGCGTGGATGGCAGTGCGACCTTGAGTCCTGGTATGTGGCTCACCCAGGCATGCAGACTCTGGCTATGCTGTGCGGCAGTGCGTCGCGTCGCGCCGAGTGTTGTGCGAATCACCAGCGGCACATGCAACTTGCCGCCCGACATGTAGTGCACCTTCGCCGCCTGATTCACGATCTGATCCATCGCCAGACCGATAAAGTCGCCGAACATGATGTCGATAATCGGGCGCATGCCAGTCATCGCCGCGCCAACACCAATGCCCGAAATGCCCGCCTCCGAGATAGGCGAATCGATAATGCGCGCCGCACCAAACTCCTCGACCAGGCCAGAAAGCACCTTGAAGGGCGTTCCCGCCTCGGCGACATCCTCGCCCATGATGAAGGTCGTAGGATCCCGGCGCAACTCCTCCGCGAGCGCCTCTCGAATCGCCTGACCGAGCGTGACTTCGCGCATCTGCGCGCCACTGGTGTGGTCAGCGGCAACACTAGGCATAGACATCTTGCGTGACCTCACTCTCGGCAGGGAACGGCGCACTCAAGCCAAATTGGACCCCGGCCTCAACATCGCTTTTCGCCTTTTGTCGTAAGTCGGCGAGTTGATCGGTATCGGCGACCTGTTCGCTCACGAGCCAGTCGCCGAGCAATTCGATTGGGTCACGCTGCGTTTTCCAGAAACCCTCTTCCTCTGGCGGACGGTAATAGCTCCGCGAAATGTCGCCGACGTGATGGCCATGATAGCGATAGGTATTAGCCACCATGAAACTCGGCCCTTCGCCGGTGCGTGCGCGCGCTACCATCCGCTCGGCGGCGGCAAAGACAGCACGCGCATCCTGGCCGTCGATCTCTTCAGCAGGTATAGCGAATGCCTTGGCGCGTTCAGCGAGGTTTCCGGCGGTCGTCTCAGAGAAGTGGGTATATTCGTTGTAGAGGTTGTTCTCGCAGACGTAGATGATCGGTAGCTTCCAGAGCGAGGCCATGTTCATCACTTCGTAGAGCATACCCTGGCCGAGCGCACCCTCACCGAAAAAGCAGACGGTGACCTGATCAGACTTGCGCCAGCGGCTGGAGAACGCAGCGCCCGTCGCGATGCCCGCGCTGCCGCCGACGATGGCATTTGCCCCCAGGTTACCAGTATCCTGGTCGGCAATATGCATCGAGCCGCCCTTGCCTTTGCAGTAGCCAGACTCTTTGCCAAGCAACTCCGCGAACATCCGGTCGACGCGTGCGCCCTTGGCGAGACAATGCCCGTGCCCACGGTGGGTGCTGGTGATGTAATCATCCCGGCGCAACGCCGCGCAGACACCGACCGCCACCGCCTCCTCGCCGCTATACAGGTGCGCCAGGCCGGGCATCCGCGCCGTCCGGTAGAGATCGTTTACCTGGTCCTCGAAGAAGCGAATCTGCAGCATCTGGTAGTACATGTGCAGCCAGCGCTCCGCCGCCTCCGCTGCCCCATGCTTCGCGCCGGACTTTGCGCCGGTCGACGTTGTCTGACTCATAGATTACATTTCTCCCGCATTGATCCCGGCGAGTTGA
>DAHUXT010000438.1 GCA_027307065.1 Ktedonobacteria bacterium | reverse complement strand
GACTTCTCCATGAACGACAAGTGCGCCGCCGGCACCGGGCGGTTCCTCGGCGCCGGCGCCTACGCGCTCGACATTCCGCTCGGCGAGCTCGGCCCGCTTGCGCTTGGCGCGCACAACCCGGTGAAGATCACGACCACCTGCACCGTCTTCGCCGAGTCCGAGATCATTGGTCATCTCGCAAAGGGCCACCGCCCAGAGGATGTCCTGGCGGGCATGCACTATTCCATTGCCACCCGTTGCGCCTCGTTGGTGCGCCGGGTTGGCCTCACCCCAGAGATCACCTTCACGGGCGGCGTCTCGCGCAATGCCGCGATGGTATCGCTCTTGCAGCAGGTGCTCGACGCGCCGCTGAATGTGAGCGCGCAAGGACATTTTATGGGTGCTATCGGCGCGGCGCTCTACGCGCTCGACTACGCGCGCGCTGGCAAGCCGCGCACCCCTGCGGAAGAGGCGACATCATGACAAACGCCATCCTGGTCGCTGGCATCGACATCGGTTCGACCTATACGAAGACGGTACTGCTCGATGAAACGCGATCTGTACGTGCGACCGCCATCCGGCGCAGTGGCTACAAACCAGCCGCAGCGGCTGCCGCCGTCTTCGATGAGGTGATGGCCAACGCAGGCGTCGCCAAGGAGGATGTCACCTACATCTGCACGACGGGCTACGGACGCTACATGGTACCGTTCCGCCACACGCAAATCACCGAGTTGACCTGCCATGCCGTCGCGACTGGCTATCACTTTCCCGCCGTTCGCACCATCCTGGACATCGGCGGCCAGGATATCAAAGCGATTCGTATTGATGAGCGTGGACGTGTGCGTGCGTTTCGTCTCAATGACAAATGCGCCGCTGGCACGGGCGCCTTCCTGGAGAAGACAGCGCGCTATCTTGGTCTGGAAACAGGTGAGATCGGCGCATATGCCCTGCGATCCGAGCGCCCCGTCGAGATCAGCAGCGTGTGCGCCGTCTTTGCGGAGTCCGAGGTGATCAATCACCTGGCTGGCGGCATCGCGCCGGAAGACATCATGGAGGGGGCCATCGTCGCGCTTGGCGGGCGCGCCGTCCAGCTGATGAAGCGTGTCGGGCTTGAGGGCGACTTCGCGCTGGCCGGTGGGATGACCCACAACCTGGCGATGATCGCCGCTCTGGAGAGTAAGCTGGGCGCGCCGCTTCAATTGCCACCCAACGGACTTGGGCAGCTAAACGGCGCATTTGGCGCTGCGCTCCTTGGCTTGCGCCGCGTCGAACGATTGGTAGCAGAGGGGCGTGCGATTGCGGCGCCCGCAGGGGACGGAGATATCAAGCCGCGCCGTTGGTCTACCTACGTTTCATCCCCATCAGCTGTCAGCGTCTCGGCATAGACACTCGCCAGAGCGCAGAATCGCGCAGAAGCGCGCCAGCGGCTGCCGACAGAGGAGGACACCTGCCATGGACACACTCGCTCAACTCACCCAGGAACATGGCGCTCTACGCATACTCCTGGAGCGCATCGAGGCAGCCGCCGAAGCGCGCGATGCAGTTGCCCTCGGCGCGAGCCTGCAAGTTGCCCGCACCGCGTTGACTGCCGATCTGGACGCCCACATCTTAGTCGAGGAGGCCGAAGCATTTTCGCCGATCGCAGAGACGCTGGGCGCAGGACTCGTGGCGCCGTTCTACGAGGAGCATGTCGAAATTCGCGCCACCCGCGACGACGTGTATGCGCGACTGGAGCACGACGAGGCTCCCTATGAGCAGACGTTGCGGCTGTGCGACCTCATTCTGGCGCACCAGCAGCGCGAGGACCTGATGCTCTTCCCCAACGCACGCGAGGCTGTCTTTCGCTAGTACGCGCTGGGCTGCTGGGCCTGCGCCGAATCGAAC
>DAHUXT010000437.1 GCA_027307065.1 Ktedonobacteria bacterium | reverse complement strand
ACCACACGATCGTCGTGCGCGCGGCGGAGCCAGGCGAGAAGCTGACGACGTTGGACGGCGTGGAGCGGTCGCTGACCAACGAGATGACGCTGGTAGCCGATCCGGCTGGGCCGAACGTCATCGCGGGCATCTTCGGCGGAGCACGTGTCGAGGTTTCGGACGAGACGACCAGCGTACTGCTAGAGGCGGCGCACTTCGCCCCCGGCAACGTCCGCCGCACCAGCCAGGCGCTCGGTCTGCGTACCGAGTCGTCGGGACGCTTCGAAAAGAATCCCGACATCAATCTGACGGCGGTCGCCATCGACCGCACCGCCCGGCTGCTCGCTGATCTTGCGGGTGGGTCGGTCGCGCCGGGGCGGGTGGACTTCTATCCGACACCTGTACGCGAGCGCGAGGTGCCGTTCGCGGTGAGCCAGGTCGAGTGGCTGACGGGCATGCAGGTGACGCCGACTGAGGTAGAGACGGTGCTCGCTGCCCTAGGCTTTGGCGTCGCCGAAGAACCGGGCGACTCCAGCGATGTCACGTTCCGTGTAACGGTCCCAACCCGGCGACATGACGTGGAAGAGAGTGCCGACCTGGTCGAGGAGGTGGCGCGCATCGTCGGTTTCGATCGCATCCCAGGCACTATTCCATCCGGTCCGCTGCCGGTGCCGCACCACGATATCTGGTATGAGCGTTCGGATCAATTGCGCGATGTGCTGGTGGGCGTGGGCCTGACCGAAATTGTCACCTATCCGTTGACCAGTCGTGAGCGCATGGCGCGCCTCCTACGTGGCGCATCGCCCGACGAGGCGCAGCTTTTGGGCGAACCTGTCGCCGTTCCAGAACTCGTCGACGCAACCAGAACAACCGGGAGCGTTCGCAAGGCTGAGCGGCGACACCTAGCCTCAATGGCTGAGTGGCTGCCCGCGATTACATTGGCGAACCCGGCGAGCGGCGATGTGGAGGCGCTGCGGTTGACGCTAATGGCGAGCCTGCTCGAAACGCTCGGTGAGAATAGCAGACACGAGTCTTCGGGCATGTGGTTCTTCGAGCTGGGCAGACGTTACTTGCCAACTGATGCGTTGCGAAATGGGTCCGGCCTGCCACAGGAGCGACAGACGCTCGGTATCGGCGCGACTGGGCCAACGGCAACGGCATGGTCAGGTGATACGCGTGTCGCCGATTTCTTTACCGTGAAGGGAATCATCGAGCTGCTTCTGGCCACGCTGAAAGTGGCAGATTATCGCTTCGTGCCAGGCGCGCATCCGACGTTCCACCCAGGCCGCTGCGCAGTGCTTGAGGTGAGTGTTCCAACTCCATCAGGCGATGCCGCGACGGAAAGTCGTGCGCTGGTGACGGCGAAAGATGGGCTTGTGTGGGTGCCAGCCGCCGTGCTGGGCGAAGCGCATCCCGAGGTGGCCGAGCGATTCGATCTGACATCGCGCACGTGCCTGGCGGAACTCGATCTCGAGCGGCTTTACATGGCCGTTCCGGACGTCGTCTATAATCAGCCGATACCTCGCTATCCTTCGGCACAACGTGACCTCGCCGTCGTCATCGATGCCGATGTGCCCGCTGCGCTCGTTCGCGATGCGATCGTCGGCGCTGGGGGCACGCTGCTGACACACGTTGTGCTGTTCGACGTGTATACCGGCAAGGGGATTCCGGCGGGCAAGAAGAATCTGGCCTACGCGCTGACCTATCAATCACGCGAGCGAACACTTACCGACCAGGAAGTGGAGACCACGCACGCGGCGATCGTACAGGCTCTGACCAGCCAGTTTGGCGCAGAGTTGCGCGCGTAACATCAGATGGGCGACAATGAGACGACGCTTCGTATGAGATCGTGGGATTCGTGGAACTGGGTCCGACGCCTCGCCGTCCCAGCACTGTGGGACTGACGATGCGGCGGGCATGCTGTT
>DAHUXT010000436.1 GCA_027307065.1 Ktedonobacteria bacterium | reverse complement strand
CGTCCAGATTGTGCGCGGTCGTTGGCGTTGGGTGGCGAGGAGGCAGGCGGGCGACTGAAGCCGCGCCTGGATAGCCTGCGCGGGCTCGGATGAGAATTTGGCATCCTCCCATGACGTCATGAAATCTGGTATGACATGGCATCCGGTACGGCGCGATTGCGTTTGCAATAAATATGGCCCTCGCTTCCACAGATGGGAAAGAGGGCCATTGGTTGACCAGACTGGACGTGTAGAGGCCTAGTTGAAGGCGCTTAGCCCGGTAATCGCCTGGCCGACGATCAGGGTATGAATCTCGTCGGTGCCTTCGTAGGTATAGACCGACTCAAGGTTATTCATGTGGCGGCTGACGGGGTATTCCAGCGTGATGCCATTGGCGCCGAGCACACCACGCGCCTCTCGCGCCGTCTTGAGCGCCTCGCGGCAGTTGTTGCGTTTGGCGAGCGAGACCTGCACTGGATGCGCCTGCCCCTGATCCTTGAGCCGTCCAAGCTGCAGCGCGAGCAGTTGCGCCTTCACCAGTTCGGTCGCCATACCGGTCAATTTGGCTTGAATAAGCTGGAAGCCGCCAATCGGGCGATCGAATACCTCGCGCGATTTCGCGTAGTCCACCGCCGCCTCGAAGCACGCCCGCGCCGCGCCATTGACACCCCACGCGATGCCAAAGCGCGCCTCATCGAGACACGACAGCGGACCGCGCAGCCCCTTGACGTTGGGCAGCATATTTTCGGCGGGAATGCGGCAATCCTCGAAATGCAGCTCAGAGGTAATGCTGGCGCGGAGCGAAAGCTTGTGATGAATGTCGCTGGTGGTGAATCCTTGCGTGCCCTTCTCGACGATGAAGCCGCGAATCTCGCCGTCGAGCTTGGCCCAGACGACCGCCACATCGGCGACACTGCCATTGGTGATCCACATCTTGTTGCCGTTGAGGACATACGAGTCGCCATCTTTGCGGGCGGTCGTCAGCATGCCTGATGGATTGCTGCCAAAGTCTGGCTCGGTCAGCCCGAAACAGCCAATCATCTCGCCTTTCGCCATCTTCGGTAGATACTTCTCGCGCTGCTCCTCCGAGCCAAACGCGTGTATCGGGAACATTACCAGCGATCCCTGCACCGAGACGAACGAGCGCAGGCCGCTATCGCCCGCTTCGAGTTCCTGGCACGCTAAACCATAGGAGACGGCGTTCAGCCCGGCGCAGCCATAGCCGTCGAGGTGCATCCCCAGCAAGCCGAGCTGCGCGACCTCCGGGATCAATTCGCGGGGGAAAGTGCCCGCCTCGAAGTGGTCACCGATGACCGGCAAGACACGCTCGCGCACGAACTCGCGGACGGTATCGCGCACCATGCGCTCTTCTTCCGTCAGCAGGCCATCAATATTGTAGAGATCGTTAAAAGGCGGCAGCGTCGGCGTATGCTTCTTCGCCTTTCCGCTCTGCTCTGAGCGCTCGACCACCGTATCTGCCATATACATGCTCCCTGTCTCGACCGTTTCCGTCGCTTTACCGCTCACCACCTGTACAACGTCACTGTTGCACATCGCTCCAAAATCCTCACGGAATCCCGTAGTAGGATACCACCGAGCGCCGGGGCGCGGCCAGTCAATCGCCGCGTCACAGGAGCGAGCTATGAATTGGCATAGCGTCAGGCGCGACAAGCGGGTGAGTTCGTTGACCTTTGCGAAACGGGTTGACTATACTTCCAGACAGTGACTTCAACCCAGCGGCATTCCTGATACGAGCAACCTGCGGAGCGGCGTGATCGGCCTGAGAGATTGGAGCGAACATGGACGACGACGGCGCGCGCACAAATCCGTCGCAAGTGACGCCAGACGCGAAGACTCCCATCGCGGCCCGCAAGTCTCGTTCGCGCAAGGCTCCGGTCGAGGGCGCTGCTCCACGGGGTCGCTCTCCG
>DAHUXT010000435.1 GCA_027307065.1 Ktedonobacteria bacterium | reverse complement strand
TCCCCAGCCACTGCAAAACGATGGTGCGCCGCCCATTCTGCTGGCGCGTGACGTCGCATTCGCTCAGATTCTGCGCGTGTGGGAACTTCATGCGAATCGCGCAGCGGAGCCAATCGTCTTTGTCGCGTGGCGGCCCGACGGAAAAGCGGTCGCAACATTCAACCTCAACGACGATCAGAAGATCAACATTTTCGACTGCGCTACGGGGCGGCTGCTCGCATCGCACCCGGAGCCGAAGCAATCTGCCCAATTCAACGGCGTCTTCACCGCGCTACGCTGGTCGCCTGACGGCAAACATCTGCTGACGCTGGACGGCGCGGTATTGGCGATCTGAGTATCAGGGTGGACTGACTATCGCCAGCCAGAGATCAGCGTTGAGGTTGGCTCCTCGCGTGACATGCAGTTGCCAGCAACCGGCGTGGGGAAAGTTGAAGACGGTGCCCCACTCGTCGCCGGGCCGCTGCCAATTTGAGCCGCTATGCGGATCTGGACCGGACTTTGGCGGCACCTGCGCGCCGTTCGCGTCCAGCGCGATCACCCCGAACACGCCTGTTCCGGTCGCGCGCCAGACGATGACGGTATCCTGACCCGCCACAAATCGCGGACTGGACAAGATCAGCGCCCAAACATCACCGTTGCCAAATGTGTCAGGGTGCATTTCTTGCCAACCGTTGGAGGACTGTACTGGCGTTACAGGACACATCCTATCAGGTGGTGGGCCAACACGCACCACGACGGTACCCTCATAGGTGGCCGAACTGCTGACGACGATGCCCGATCGCCAGGACCCCGCCACGGTCGCAGTCGCTTGAACGAAGAGATGTGCCGTCGGGAGCACGTTCCACAGCGATGGAAGGGTTGGCCAGAACAGCAGCGCCAGTATCGCGGCAACAGCCATCCCCGCAATCGCGCCGCGCCGAGCGCGCTGAGTTGCGCGAAGCGGCAGGCGCAAACCATCGATCTCGATGCCGTTAGCATCTGCCGTGTCTGCAACAGGCGCATCGTTCTCAGTATCGCGCTCGTTCTCGCCGTTCCCTACGTAACCCTTTCGGCAGCATCAAGCACCAACGGCAACCCAGCACCGCCACGAGCGCTGCGGCGATGAAAGCAACAGCGCCCCGCACGGCTACGGAAAAGCTCCAAACAGTCATCTCATAAACCGCATCGAAGCAAGCTACAGTAGCAACCCAGGTGGTCGGACCCATCTTGCATTTTGGATGCATACACTCTCGTGCTGTCTTGCTCGTGCAATACTGCAACACTGCGTTCGCTTCCGCGTGCATGTGCTAATCTATTAGGGTACCACTAGCCGCTTTTGCGCCAGCATCGTGCTGGCAGACTGAGAAAGAGGCGCATTTATGGATCCCAACATTCCCTTCCGCGAAGATGGGGGCAGACAGGCCAGGTTGTATGGGGCGGCGGGTCCGGCGCAGGGTTATGCAGACACGAGAGAGACCACTGCATACGACCTGGGCGTGGCGGCGACCAAGAAAGCGAAAAGGCAGCGTATCATCGGCGTCGCCCTCTTTCTCGTCGTGATGGGCCTTATTGCCGCCTATCTCATCTTCCGGATTCCGGCGCAATAAACGAACCATTCACGTGAGAATCTACAGTTTGTAGGCTTGATGGCAACTGGCCGATTAGCGACTCCAAAACAGTCTATTGCGCATCACCTGGTACCATCATTGCTACATCCTCCTATTGCTACACCCGCTTCTCGAATGCAGCGCGCTACCCATTTATGAGATGACTCATACGTGCGGCTATTGTTGGGCAATCGCCGCAGCGCTGCCGCGAAGCACGAACTTCTGGATCTTGCCCGTCGCCGTCTTCGGCAGCTCGCTGACGAAGTGGTATTCCTTCGGCGTCTTGAAGTGCGCCAGGTGGCCGCGGGCGTGCTCGTTCAGTTCATCCGCGGTGACGCTGGCGTCTGGCTTGAGCACGACGAAGGCGTGCGGAGCCTCGCCCCATCGCTCGTCCGGCATGCCGACGACCGCCACCTCCTG
>DAHUXT010000434.1 GCA_027307065.1 Ktedonobacteria bacterium | reverse complement strand
GCTATGCAGTTCCGCCGGATGTGAGATGCTTGCGCTCTCCAACTGGCTGCTGCGCCGCAACGATCAGATCGCCTGTGCCGTACTCTCAGCGCTCGACCACTTTGGAGCGGCGCCACATTCGTGCTCGACACATATCTTGACGGTCTTGACTGTGGGTAACTACCTGAGACTGGAATGCGAACGCTCTCATGGCAAGATGCCCGCCAGTTGCCTAGTTGGCTGTTGACATATGTCCGTCACGGACATATAATTCCCTCATGAAGACCGAGAAGATGCATGCTCCTTTGACGCCAGCAGTCTTTTACATCCTGCTGGCCCTGGCCACAGGAGACAAACATGGCTACGAGATCATGAAGCAGGTCAAACACGATTCCCAGGGACAAGTGACCATGGGATCGGGGACGCTGTATGGGTCGATCAAGCGCATGCTGGCCGATGCCCTAATTGAAGAGGCTGGCGAACGTCCCGACCCAACGTTCGACGACGAACGGCGACGGTACTATCGCCTGACGGAACTGGGCAGGAATGCCTTCCTGGCAGAACTCCAGCGCTACCACGAGGTCGTCTCCCTGGCCAACCAGCGCCGTCTCTTCCCCGGTTTCCATGTGGAGGAGTCGCTATGAATCAGCCCAGATCTCCCAGGAAGCTGCTTCGTGGGGAGCGCTTTTATGCAATGTGCCTGCGCCTGTACCCGCGTGCGCATCGGCGTGCGTATGGCTCGTTGATGCTCCAGACGTTCAGGGATAGCTACCGAGATGCCATGAAGACGCAGGGCAGAACCGGAATGCCCTTCTGGTTCGGTGTGATCGCCGATGAGACACAAAGTCTCTTGCGTGAACATGGTACTGCACTCAGAGATGACGTACTGCGCATGACGCAGTGGAGGCAGTGGCGGATCGAGATTGCTACTGGCGTTTTCTTGCTTGGGGCCATGGTTGTCTACATCGCCAGATGTGTTGCATAGCGTAACGGCGTAACACCGCCCCGGACGGAACCCACATGCTCTTGTCGTCCTTACGGCATCGTCACCCGGCCTGGGGGCTCGATCCCTTATCCAAAGAATTACCCCTGCTGTCCCAAGAATCATCTCGGAGGATGAAGATCATGTCGCTCACCCCCATTGGCTTGCTGGCGGCGTTTGGCGCTGGTATCCTGTCTTTCTTCGCGCCTTGCGTCTTGCCATTGGTACCTGGCTACCTCTCTTTTCTGGCGGGGACGAGCCTCGAGGAGTCATCAAACCAGCCCGCCGCACGCTGGCAGGTAAGCTTGCATGCGCTCTGGTTCGTCACAGGATGTACCCTGATCTTCATGGTGCTGGGAGCCATTGCTGCGATGGTCGGTAGTGCTTTAGGCATGTATCAGCAAGTGCTGGAGCGCATCGGCGGGCTTCTGCTGATCGCGTTTGGGATCGCGCTCACCGGCTGGGTGCCAATTCCTTGGTTATCCTGGGATCATCGCGTCCAGATGAAGCCAGGGCGATCTACCTGGTGGCGCTCAGGACTTGTTGGCATTACCTTTGGTGCAAGTTGGTCAGCGTGTACCAGTCCGATCCTGGGCGCAATCTTGGTGCTGACTGCCGTAAGGTCATTGGTGTTGCTACAGGGAGTACTCGTCATGCTGGCCTTTGCGCTCGGGCAGGGTGTGCCATTCCTGCTGGTGGGTATGGTGGTGGATCGTGCCGGACCACTGCTGCGCCGTATCCGCCGCTACACCCATCTCTTCTCAGTCATCGGAGGTATCACGCTGATTCTGATCGGAGTGTTCCTCGTCACTGGTTTGTTCAGCGGTTCCTAGCGATGCCTAGAGATCCCTGCACACCAATACACAAGTGCATCACACGCTCGCTGAGTCGCTGACATGCATATGTGCGTACTGCCAGTGTCGCTCAGCATTGGTCTGGAACCACCGTCGCATCATCCGTCGCCAGCGTGATGTCGCCTGATGCTGGTTCACGGGTAGAACCCTTTCAGACTGCTGGCCTGGCGTTTCATGTTCTCCTTGCGCCTCTCCCTTTCGCAACGAGATCGTT
>DAHUXT010000433.1 GCA_027307065.1 Ktedonobacteria bacterium | reverse complement strand
TACCAAAATTACCGAGTAACCTATCAGTAGGGCCTCGTTCCCCTGGGAGCGGGGCCATTCGTCTGGAATGAGTGGCTCTGCGCCCGGGAGCGATGAGCAGCGGGTGGATGGCGTGTAACGCGCCAGTCTGAGACACGTGAGAAAGCGAGTGGACATGGCTACCGCAACAAAGCAGCGGATCCGAATCCGGCTCAAGGCGTATGACCATCGGATTCTGGATCAGTCTGCGGCCCAGATCGTCGAGACGGCGCAGAACACGGGCGCGCGTGTCTCGGGTCCGGTGCCACTGCCGACGGAGATTGCGAAGTACACGGTGCTGCGCTCCCCGTTCATCGACAAAGACTCTCGTGAGCAGTTCGAGATTCGCACCCATAAGCGGCTGATCGACATCGTCGAGCCGACGCCGAAGACGGTTGAGGCGCTGACCCGACTCAATCTCCCGGCGGGTGTTGATATCGAGATCAAGTTGTAGCAGGAAACTGCCGTAGTTGCCGATGGCAGCGTCGGCACGCGGGACAAGACGCTCGGAAGGCGCAACGTGCGCCGCGTGTCTGGAGAGTCAATGCGCTACCCCGGACACGTCGCCCAATGACACACACCTCGCTGGCCACCGCGCCGCGAGCCAGAGGGCGCAACAAGCATCTGGTGCCTCGTGAAGGGCGCTGCATGGAGAAACACGATGTTGAGTGGAATGCTCGGCCGCAAGGTCGGAATGACGCAGATCTTTGGAGAGAACGGTGCGGTCATTCCGGTCACGATCATTGAGGCCGGACCCTGCACAGTGACGCAGGTGAAGACGGATGCCAACGACGGCTATGAGGCCGTTCAGCTTGGCTTCGATCCTATCAAGCTAAAGCACACGACGCGCCCGATGCTGGGCCACTTGGGACACGATCTCAAGCCCACCGAGCGCCAGCGCCGCGAGCAGCAGAAGGCATCGGCGAAGGCGCGCCAGGTAGCGCGCCAGAAGAAGGCCACCGAGGCCGAGGCCGATCAGGCTGAGGCAGGTGCCAGCACCACCACCGCACCCGCTACGAAAGGCGGCTCGAAGCGCCGTGGCGGTGCGCGCAAAGAGCTTGGCCCGTTCGCGGTGCTGCGCGAGGTGAGAGTTGTCGGCGAGATTCCGGCAGTCGGCGATACGGTGTCGGTGGATATGTTTGCTGTGGGCGAAGAGGTGGACATCATTGGCACCTCGAAGGGCAAGGGCTTCGGCGGCGTGATGAAGCGCCACGGATTCCATGGCGGCCAGCGCACGCACGGACAATCCGACCGCGCCCGTGCGCCAGGCTCCATCGGCCCAGGCACGACTCCGGGCCGCGTCTACAAAGGCACGCGCATGGCTGGCCGTATGGGTGGCGATCGCGTGACGGTGAAGGCGCTGCGGGTTGTGCAGGCGGACTCGGAGCGCAACCTGCTCGTGGTGTATGGATCGGTGCCAGGCGCCAATGGCGGCCTGTTGATGATCCGCAAGAGCGCCGTGCAGATGGCAGTCGCCGCGCGGCAGCGTGGCTAGGCGGGGATGAGGAGATTGTAATGCCATCCGCGAATGTATACGATCTGGACGGCCAGATCGTCCGAGAAGAACATCTGGATGATTATGTGTTTGGCGCGCCAGTCAACACCGCCGTGCTGCACCAGGTAGTGACGTCGCAGCTGGTCAATCGGCGCCAGGGCACGGCCTCGACCAAGACACGCGCCGAGGTGAGCGGCGGCAACAAGAAGCCCTATCGCCAGAAGGGCACCGGCCGCGCCCGCCAGGGTTCCACCCGCGCGCCACACTGGCGCGGTGGTGGCGCTGCCTTTGGCCCGCGCCCACATCCCTACGAGCGTGATGTTCCGCGCAAGGTGCGGCGTATCGCTATCCGGTCGGCGCTGTCTGATAAGGCGGCGAACGGGCGCATCCTGCTGATGGAGAGCATCGAAATCACCGAGCCGCGCACCAAGGACATGGAGGCGTTGCTGGGCAAGCTACCCGTCACGCGTGGGGTGCTGTTGCTGCTGCCACGGCGCGACGAGAATGTTATTCTGTCGGCTCGCAACATTCCCGCGATCAAGC
>DAHUXT010000432.1 GCA_027307065.1 Ktedonobacteria bacterium | reverse complement strand
CGCTCGTCTCTCGTGTTCAGTCTCGGTTGCTGTTCAATCGTTACACACACTCGTTCACGTTTGGCGTATGCCCGGCTTCCACCCGAACGCAAGCGATGGACGCCCGTAAAGAGCGCTCGCAATTCACGTTCCAGAACCACGTTCCACGGTGATTGGTTGCGGCGAATCACCGTGACCAGCATACGAAGGCGAGACGGGAGGTGGGCAGCGGCACGACTCAGCGAAATGGTTGCTTGACGCGCTATTTCGCTGAGTGATATGCTCTGCACGGCATATGGCGCGCTCAACGCGCTAGCTCATCCAGACGGGCGTAGGGAACGGCCCTGTGACGCCCAGCAACCGACAGATGGTGGAATACATCGTCTGGCGCGGTGCTAACTCCGGCAGGAACGCGATGTTCCTGTAAAGATGAGCATCATTCTCAGCAGACAACAAGCATGTCTGAACGGTTGATGCGGCTTCTTCCCCGGAGGTGATTGGGGACGAGCCGCTTTTTTGTTGGGGCCGGGCGAGATACGAGGCAGTCGTGTACGTGCGGGACGAGCGCGCAATGCGAGACGCAATGCAAGCACAGGCGATGGAGAACGGCGACGCTCTCGGCAGCGAGAACCCGTTTACCGCTGATGGCGTGCCGCGTGCCCTCTGGTGGGATACCCACGCTCGCGTCTTGCGGCTGCTCGACCAACAGCGTCTGCCAGAAGAGTGTGTCGTGCTTGCCTGTTCGACGGCGCACCAGGTTGGCACGGCGATTCGCACATTGCAGGTACGGGGCGCACCCGCGATTGGCGCCGCCGCGGCCTACGGATTGGCTCTCGGCGCCCGTGACGCATTGCCCGCCGTTGAGATTATCCCTCCTGAGACGGCGCTGGCACGCCTGGCCGCGATTGCGGCTGACCTGCGCGCGACCCGGCCAACGGCGGTGAATCTGGCCTGGGCGCTCGATCGTCTGCTGGCCGTAGCGGAACGCCATACGCTCGCGGACGGCGCCGTGGCTGATCTGCCCGCGCGGCTACTGGCTGAGGCGCATGCCATCGCCGCGGAGGATGCCGCCGCATGCAGGACGATGGGGCAGTTGGGCAGTGATCTGATTGCCGATGGCGATACGCTGCTGACCCATTGCAACGCGGGCGCGCTGGCCACCTGTGGCATCGGCACGGCGCTGGCCCCGATCTACACCGCGCGGCAGCAGGGCAAACGGCTGCACGTCTTTGTGGATGAGACGCGACCGGTGTTGCAGGGCGCGCGCCTGACCGCATGGGAACTTCAGCGCGCGGGCGTGCCATTGACGCTGATTACTGATAACATGGCGGCGCACTTTCTGCGGGTGGGTGGCATCCGGGCGATTTTCGTCGGCGCCGACCGCATCGCGGCTAATGGCGATACTGCCAACAAGATTGGCACCTATGGGCTGGCGGTGCTGGCGCTCGCGCACGAGATACCGTTCTATGTCGTCGCGCCGCGCTCAACGGTTGATCGCTCGCTGGCAAATGGCGACGGCATTCCCATCGAGGAACGCGCGCCCGGCGAGGTGACGCAGATGCGGGGAGTCGCGCTCGCGCCAGAGGGCGTGCATGCGGCCAACCCGGCATTCGACGTGACGCCCGCGCGCTATATCAGCGCGATCGTCACCGAGGCAGGCATTGCGCGTCCACCGTACGCGGAGGCGCTCGCGGCACAGTATGAAGGCAACAGATGAAACGATTTGACATGGTATGGGATAGCGCGGGCAAGCGATAAAGCTTCTGCCTCTCACGCCCCTCTCCGTGTCGGGGAGGAGTTGGGGGAGGGGTCCGCACTCATACAGGCGATGGCAAAGGAGTTCGTGTGGCAATTGTAGTTGTTGGCTCGGTAGCGCTGGATTCGGTCGAGACCCCATTCGGCAAGGTCGATGATGTGCTGGGCGGCGCGGCATCGTATTTTTCGCTGGCAGCGTCGCTCTATGCGCCCGTAGAACTCGTTGCGGTCGTCGGCGATGACTTCCCCAACCGCTATCTGGACGAATTGCGCGGTCGCCCGATTGATCTGACCGGCCTGCGCAGCGTCCCCGGCAAGACATTTCGCTGGGGAGGTCGCTATCACCTGGATATGAATACG
>DAHUXT010000431.1:239-2096 GCA_027307065.1 Ktedonobacteria bacterium | reverse complement strand
CGCCGCTGGTGCCCCAGACCGGGTCTTGCACCTTCTCCCATCCGGCGAGGAACCATTGCGCGCCGACATTCATGCGAACGACGAACCAGAGGGCCGCTGAACCCGCCGAACCCAGAAAAAACCTGGAGATGGCGGGTTCCGGAAACTGCTCCTGCGGCGTCGAGGCCAACAGGGAAGGGCGCTCCTGGAAATAGCGGACAAATGCCAGAATGAGCGCAAGAATAAACAGCACGAGGAGGGCTTGCCCCCAGTAGTCATCGGCGGTCTCTTTGCGGAGATCCCAAATGAGATGAAATAGTGTCCACACTCCAGCGACGGCACAGATGGCGAGCGTTCCATACTGGAACAGAGCATTCTGCTGACGTGGCATTGGATTACCTCCGTGCGAACAGACATCCTGGCCTGACTCTTATGAATCAGTGCCACCTGAAGTATATGCTCTCAATCTCAGCAGCACAATTCAGGGACGGCGCATTGCCGCCAGATTCATTATTCTTGCGCAGGTGCGCCGCGTGATTTTCTGGAGCGCAGATCACTGAACGGCTGCACCAAAATACCGAGCGAGCAGCACCTTCTACGCTCCGACATGAACGAGGAATGCGACGGCAAGCGCCAATAATCTCACCTCACCCACCGCGCGCCCGCCAGGCGATCATCGTCGCGCTGTCGCGGCCACGCGCATCGTGGACTACTGCCAACACCTCGCTCATGCCATACGCCAGCGGCTTGCCACCGCCATCGAGCGTGCCAAGCAGGCGCGCTGGCTCATCATAGAACGCCGGGATCGTCTCGAAGACGCCGTCGGTCGAGAGCGCGATCAACGCCTCACCGGGATATAGTCGCTGCGTGCCTGTCGCAAAGCAGGGCACCGGCTCGTCAAAGGTGTTGTGCTGGCCGATCCATTGAAAGAAGACGCGCTGATTGAGCACGAACTCTCCCAGCCGCGCCGTCTCTGGATGCAGCAGGTAGCCCAGGCAATCGCCCACTGAAAACCACCACAGATAGGCGCCTCTGCGCGCGACGATCAGGCACGACGCCTCGCCCTGGACCCCGCGGCAACGCGCGCGGAACACCGCATCCGCGAAGATCGCCAGCAACGTCGCCTGTAGCCTCTCGAAAGCGGCGGCCAGCGGTAATGCCAGGGCAGCCACCAGGCGCGGTCGCTCGGCCTCCAGCGTGGCGAGAATCAGCTCGGCGCTCTCCGCCGAAAAGTGCGAATCCAGCAGCGCGGCCAACTCCCACGCGCCGCCAGGGTCAATCCAGACGAGCGCGCCATCCTCGTTGGTGTGCGCGCCCGACGCCGTGCGGCCACCATAGCGGCCAATGACGACGTTGCCGCATTCAGCCACGGTTGGCCGGTCCAGATAGGCGTCCGTGCTGCCCACCCAGCGAAAGCTCTTTATCGGCGACATGTGCTCGTCAGTCATGCGATTCCCTCCCTGGTATATAGAGCATCGTGCGCATATCATCGCATGTACGGCCCGGTTGAGGCTGGACAAGTGGCGGTTCGTAGCGCATGCTAACGCTGTGAATGGTCGCGTGCAAGGAAAGGGGCAGGCGATGACCACCATTAGTTCGGGGCGCTGGAATGACGGCGGCGCCTATGAATCGTACGTTGGCCGCTGGAGCCGGCTGGTCGCGAGCGACTTTCTGGCATGGCTTGACGCGCCCGCCCACGCCGACTGGCTGGATATTTGCTGCGGCACGGGAGCGCTGACGCAGACGATACTTGCGCTCGCCTCGCCCGCTCAGATTCGTGGGATCGACCTCTCGCCAGACTTCATCGAGTTCGCGCGCATGCACACCGCCGATCCACGCGCCAGCTTCGCCGTGGGTGACGCCGAAGCGCTGCCAGAG
>DAHUXT010000431.1:0-229 GCA_027307065.1 Ktedonobacteria bacterium | reverse complement strand
ATGTCTGCGTCTCAGGCCTGGCGATTAACTTCGTGCCCCATTCAGACCGAGCCGCCGCCGAGTTGGCGCGCGTCGTCCGGCCAGGCGGTATCGTTGGCGTCTACGTCTGGGACTACGCGGGCCAGATGCAATTCATGCGCCACTTCTGGGACGCGGTGAACGAACTACGTCCCGATGCGGAATCGCTGGACGAGGGGAAACGCTTTACGCTCTGCGCGCCGCAGCCACT
>DAHUXT010000430.1 GCA_027307065.1 Ktedonobacteria bacterium | reverse complement strand
AACACTTTGACGGCGACGATGCGCTCGGTGTGCATATCCACGCAGCGATACACCACCGCCGTGCCACCCAGACCGACCCGTGCCACGACCTGATAGCGATCCGCCAGTGGCAACGGAGCATGTGAGGGATTGGAGGTGGTTGTTCGCTTTGCCATCGCTTGATCCTCCTCCGCTCACGGTGCCTTGACCCGCCTTGATACACACACTGTGGCACTTCTACGAGCCTCGTCGCCAGCATGCCTCCGTATATTACCATAGCGCACCCATAGTCCAACCATAGTGCAGCAAAGCGCCCCCGATTCCCTGACCGCCTCACCAGGTTTTAACCTGCGCTTCCCAGTGTTTTAACCCGCGCTTCCCGCTGTTTTAACCCGCGCATGAGACAGTATTTCCCGGTGGCTAGAACAGGGAGCGAACTCATGCGGGTCGCGTTGGTGACGGAGAATTTTCTTCCCAAGGTGGACGGCGTTACGCGTACGCTGGCGATGCTGCTGGAGCACCTGCGCGATCGCGGACATGCCGCGCTGGTCATTGGGCCGAAGGGCGCGCCTCGGCGCTATGCGGGCGCGCGCGTCTATGGAGCGCGGGGGCTGCCACTCCCGTTTTATCCGGAGTTGCGGGCGCTCTGGCCGTCTCCCGGCCTCGAGCGACGGCTGGCGCGATTCCATCCGGATGTGGTGCATGTCGTCGAGCCAATGCTGCTGGGCGCAATGGGAATCGTCTGGGCGCAGCGGCTGGGAATACCACTGCTGTCGTCCTACCATACCAATCTCGCCGCCTACTGCTCCTACTTCCGAATGGGGATGTTCGAGACGCCGGTGTGGGCCTACCGGCGCATGCTGCACAACGCCTGCGACGCGACGCTGTGTCCCTCTCCCTCGACGGCGCGACAACTGCGGAGGCAGGGCTTCGAGGGGGTGGGGCTCTGGCCGCGTGGGGTGGACGCTGATCTGTTTCATCCGGCGCGGCGCTCGCTGGCATGGCGCAGGCACATCACCGGCGATGAGCGGCGTCCCATCGCGCTCTATGTCGGCCGCCTCTCGCACGAGAAGAATCTTCCGGTGCTTGTCGAGGCATGGACCGTGCTACAGGGCAGGGATGCCCATCTGGTGTTGGTGGGTGATGGACCGGCGCGTGGCGATCTCGAACGGGCACTCGCTGGTGCGCCAGTGACCTTTACTGGGTATCTACGCGGTGAGTCGCTGGCGCAGGTCTACGCCTCGTCTGATCTCTTTGTCTTCCCCTCCCGCACCGAGACCTTTGGGCAGGTGGTGCTGGAGGCGATGGCGAGCGGTCTGCCGGTGCTCGGCTTCGATGCCGATGGCGTCCGTGACCTGGTGCGCGATGGCGAGACGGGTCTGCTGGCGCCCGACGGCGACAACTCTGCATTTGCCGGGATGCTGACTCATCTGATGGACGAGCCGCACCTACGGCTGGCGATGGGACTTCGCGCCCGTGTAGCGGCGGAGCAACGTACCTGGGCTGGCGTGATGGATGACCTGCTGGCCGACTACCTGCGGATCATCGCAGCGCATGGCGAGAAGCAGGCGGCATAGACGGCGCGGCAGACCGGGCAGATGGGGCAGATGGGGCAGATGGGGCAGGCCGGATAGCGGCCGTTGAGCTATAGCCCACCCACACCTGTAACACCTGTATAGCCACGATGTCGAGACTATGACTCGAATCGCTTGAACACCAGCGCGGTATCGTGGCCACCGAAGCCCATGGAGTTTGAGAGCGCCACCTTGACCTCGCTCTTGCGCGCCTGATGCGGCACGTAGTCCAGGTCGCATTCGGGATCAGGGTGATCGAGGTTGATGGTTGGCGGGATGATGCCATCGACGATGCTCAAGACGCTGACGGCCGCCTCGATGGCCCCGGCTGCCCCGAACGTGTGGCCCATCATCGATTTGGTCGAGCTGATGGCTACTGTATGCGCGTAGCTGCCAAAGCAGGTCTTGATCGCCTCGGTCTCGTGAGAGTCGTTGAAGCGCGTCGACGTACCGTGGGCGTTGATGTAGTCTACCGCTTCCGGGGCCAGCCCGGCGACGTCGAGCGCACGCCTCATCGCGCGCAGCAGACCCTCGCCTCCTGGAGCCG
>DAHUXT010000042.1 GCA_027307065.1 Ktedonobacteria bacterium | reverse complement strand
TCTCTCGCCGTCTTTCGTCATAGTTGTGACGAGCGCAACCCGGCCGATGTGACAGTTGAAACGTGGCTGGCGACGTTCGGTTCGTACTGTATTGTACGCGCGTTGAGAAACCGGGATATCCATTGTTCCGGGTGAGCAAGACATCGAGGAGTCAGAGTCATGAGCGCGATCCAGACCAGTCCGTATATCAACTTTCAGGGGCATGCCCGCGAGGCGATGGAGTTCTATCAGCAGGTGCTTGGCGGCACATTGTCTCTGTATACCGTCGACGCGCAAGGGGTAGCCAGGCCAGCCGATCCCGGCGATAGCATCTCCTATGCCCGGCTCGATGCCGATGGCGTGCTCATTATCGGTTCAGACGGCCATCCGTCGTATCCGCCCACGGTCGGCGATAACGTGGCCATTGCCGTAAGCGGGACCGATAAAGACCGCATCAGCGCCATCTTCAACGGCCTTGCCGAAGGCGGCAACGTCAAGATGCCGCTCTCCCCGCAGCCCTGGGGCGGCGAAACCGGCTGGCTCAGCGATAAGTTCGGCATGAATTGGATGGTCAACGTCGACAAGGCATAATCGCGGGCGCCGACCAAACGACAGACTCATTGGGACCTCCACCTGGACATCCTCAATGAGTCTTGTGCGTTGGCGCTGGTGCGCGTCAACGTGTGACTTGCCTGGGCGCTTCGATCAGTTGTTCCGCTGGTTGAAGCGATACACCGAGACGTAGTGGCCTTCCGGATCCTTTGCTAGAAAGTAGCGCCCAAACGGCAGATCCGTCGGCTCGCTCACGCACTCAACGCCCTGGTCCTTCCAGCGCTTCCAGGTAGCGTCGACGTCGCTCACCTCGAAACTTAGCTCCACACTTCCTGACTGAGTCTCGTCTTTCGGCGGAAACTTTGCCGCCGTCTTGTCTTGCAAGGCGACGAACGATCCGCCCTCCGGGCGAAGTGTCACAAATGTCGGGCTTGAAATCGCCTCCACGACGGTCATGCCCACCAAATCAGTGTAGAACGCTTTCGACTTCTCAACATCGTCCACGTACTACACGATGAAACCGAGGTTCATGGCGCGCTCTCCTTCTGGTTGAAATGCCACATACTCGTGACGACATCCTCATTGTAGGAGAGCGGAGTGACAACGGTATGTCAGTAGCGTCTGCGGGCCGCACAAAATCCCTCCCCAGGCGAATCAACATGAGGAGGGAGTCGCTTGCACCAGTTCGACCTTACGGCCGCAGCCGGTTGATGTCGCGCGGGAAGAGCGTCGCCAGCTTGATGCTTGGCAGCCCGGTCAGCTGCATCAGCAGCCGCTCCAGCCCGATGGCGAATCCGCCATGTGGCGGCATCCCATAGCGGAATGTCTCCAGGTAGTCGGCGAATGGCTCCGGCGAGACGTTGCGCTCAGCCAGCGCCGCCAGATAGTCCTCATAGCGGTGCAACCGCTGGCCGCCGGTCATCAGTTCCGTGCCGCGGAAGAGCAGGTCCGCCGAATTCGAGTATTCTGGGCGCGCCGGGTCGGGATGGGTGTAGAACGGCCGCTTGCGCATTGGATAGCCGGTCACGAATAGGAAATCGCTGCCGTGTTCGGCGCGCGCCCACTCGCCCAGCCAGCGCTCGTCCTGCGGCGAGAGATCTGGCTCGCCGCGCACATCCACGCCGTGTAGACGGAGAATGAGATCCTGTGCCTCGGCGAAATGAAGGTGCGGAATCTCGGCGGGCACTTCCGGCAGCGTGACACCCAGCAGCGCGAGATCGGCGGCGTTGGCGGCGCGAAAACGCTCCATCATGGAGGCCAGCACGGCGCGGGCAACCGCCATGATGGTGAAGTGGCTCTCGATGAACCCCATCTCCATGTCGAGGCTGACGTACTCGTTGATGTGGCGCGTGGTGTCATGCGGCTCGGCGCGAAAGACCGGCCCCACTTCGAAGACACGTTCGAAGACGCCCACCATGATCTGTTTGTAAAACTGTGGACTCTGCGCCAGATACGCCGGACGGCCGAAGTAGTCGAGCGCGAAGACGTTCGCGCCGCCCTCGGTGGCCGATTCGACCAGTTTGGGCGACTGAATCTCGGTGAAGCTGCGTGCCGAAAGCGTCTCGCGGAAGCTAGCCATCGCGCTGGCACCCAGCCGGAAGACGGCGCGGCGTGTCGGGTGGCGGCTGGTGAGCACCGCTTCGTCGAGCATGGTGTTCAGGCTTGCCTTGAGCTCGCGCTTGCCGAGGATGACGGGCGGCGTCTCCGTGATGGCGATGAGCACGGTGATTCGCGGCTCGCGCAGTTCGATGCCGCCGGGCGCCTGGCTGGCGGCCGCGACGACACCCTCGACAAGCAAGACGCTTTCGGGGCCAGCGTGGGCCGTGTGCAGTGGGGCCAGTTCTTCATCGCTGGCGGCCACCACCTGCACGATTCCCCAGCCGTCGCGCACGATGAGGAAGCTAATCCCCCCAAGGCGCCGGAGCGCGTGTAGCCAGCCCGCAATCTGAATTCGCTCACCAGTATGCGCGGCGACTTCGACGGATGGTACGCGTCCGCTGGATAGCGCGTCGATGGATGCTGCTTGTTTCGTAGACTCGGTAGACTGAGTAGACATAGAAAACTCCTGTGCGTGGCGAATGCCCTGCCTTGTGTTGTGTTCGGGAAGGACGCCCCAGGCAGGCCAGCCACACAGGCGTTTCAGGCGTCTTCCCCCAGATTGGCATCTCCGGTATCGTCGTCATCATCCATCGCATTGCTCCTTGAACGTGTCCTGCTCCCCGGCGAGAAGCGGCGAACAATCGTCGCGCATACAAAAAGCCCCCATCCTCACGACATTGGAGGACGAGGGCTAGCGCGCCGGCTCGTGGTGCCACCACCATTCGCTCCGCGACACAGAAAGGATGCGGAGCCTCTGTGGGCCAGACTGCGGCATGAATGCTGCCTGGCCGCTCGCGCGGTAACGGGCGCATCCCGACGACGGCTACTGGGCGCGCAATAATGGCGCGGGTTCACCGGGTGGCTCCGGGAGGTCGGTCGGGCTGGCCTGCGTCGGCGCTCGCAGCACACGCGCCGCTCTCTGCATCACGGGCAACAACCAGACGGTTCCCATCACAGCCGTATGTCACCACTGTATCACAACCGGGCGCGGACCAACAATCCGTCGCCGTCGTCGCTGGACAAAGCAGCGGCGATGTGCTAGTACGTGCTTGAAGGGTACGGTTGGTATCCACGTGGCAGTGCTTCGTCTGTTTGAGAGAGGAGTACTCGCATGAAAGTTGGATGGTGGCTCCTGAGATGGGGATTGAACGCCGTCGCATTGATCATCGTCGCGTGGCTGCTGAGTGGCGTCCATGTGACGTGGTTGGCCGCCATTATCGCGGCACTGGTGATTGGCGTTCTCAATGCGGTCGTCGGTCCGATCCTCAAGATTCTGACGTTCCCTATTACCATCCTCACTCTTGGCCTATTCATGTTGGTTATCAATGCGCTGCTCTTCTGGTTAGCGGCGATCATCGTGCCAGGATTCTCGGTCAACGGGGCGTTTGCGATCATCGTCGGTTCGATCCTCTACTCGATCTTTACCACGATCATCGCCCACTTCATCAAGGATCGTGAGAAGGCGTCCGAGGCGCCCGCGCGACAGTAAGCCGGGTGTAGCCGACTACAGGAGATCGTTCGTGGCCTCTCTCCATGGTGGGAGAGGCCTTTTGCGTGGCGACGAGCATTTCAGCCAGGCAAATGGGAGATTCTGGCCCGAACTGTGCGACATATGACATTGTTCCTGATGGCGAGACAGCGTTCTAAACACAGTGAAGGAGCAATTTCCAATGGCTACAATGCAGACAACCAAGACGCACAGTGGCGGCCGGGTGAAGGCATACCCCGCGCCCAAGCAACTGGCGACCAGGACCGATTTGACCCAGGATGAGGTGAAAGCGATTACCGAGGCGCTCAATCCGCTGATCGCTGATGCCTTCGCGCTCTATCTGAAGACCAAGAACTTCCACTGGCATCTTTCAGGTTCGCACTTTCGTGACTATCACCTGCTCTTCGACGAGCATGCCGACGCGATCTTTGGCGCGATCGACATCCTGGCCGAGCGTGTGCGCCGCGTCGGTGGGACGACCATCCGGAGCATCAGCCATATTAGCCAACTTCAGACGATCAACGACGACAACGACGAGTTCGTGTCACCAGGTAATATGGTGCGTCGGCTGATGGATGACAACGCGCATCTCGCGAAGGCGCAGCGCGCTGCCCACGAGGTCTGCGAGAAGAATAGGGACGTTGCCACGGCGAGCGAACTGGAGATCATCATCGACCAGACCGAGCGCCGCACCTGGTTCTTGTTCGAGGTCGCGCAAGGTCTGGACAACACCGACTAACGTCGCTCAGCCTACGACACGCCACAATCCATGCCCGAGCGTCTGACGTTCCGCTACGCCACTGCACGCCTGCGGGGATCGAAGATATCGCCCATGGGCGTGGCGGTTGGCGCGGGATGCGCCGCGGCGGCCACTGCGGCTTTGTTTACCACATTTGGCACGTAATAGGTGAGCCAGATGTTGGCGGTGCAATACTGGGGAATGACCACGTAGCCGCCCCACATCGATACACCCGGCACATCGCTCGTCGTCGCGGTCGGCCAACCGACGTTATTCAACTGGTTGGGCTTGCTGCCGGGCTGCACGATAACCCACTGATCCTGGTTGGCGGGCAGATAGCCATTCGCCGGGCAGACACGCTCGCCGTTGGGATATGGATTCGCCCCGCAGGTCGGAGGCGGAGGCGGAGGCGGAGGCGGCGGCCCAGGTTTGCCGTGCCCGCCGCCATCACCACCACTCCCGGTCGTCGGCGGGCCAACGCACATCACTTTGCCGCTGTCAAAGCCATCGGCATAGCGAAGCTGCGCCCCCGCAGGCACGTAGATGCGCACGTAGTCGCGATAGGTCAGGAATCCAGCAACCTGCGCGTATGATTGGGCGTTATTCTGAATGGCGACCTGCACATGGTGGGTTGCGCCGCCTTTCGTGTCGAGCTTCACATCATCGGTGATCGTCGTGGCGATATAGGGCGATGCCTTCGAGACGCTGACATTCACCTGCGAAACGAACAACCCATCGAGCCCAGGCGTCTTGTCAATCGCGCCATCGGCGCCCAGCTTTTTCAGTTGCTGTTCCAGCGCCTGATTGGTGAAGTAGATCTGCACATCCTTGGCGCGAAGATCGGCCAGGAACTGCTTCGCCAGAGGCACAAACTCGCTCTTGGGCAGATGGCGTACGGTCGTCTCCAGCAGCCGCTCGAGTTCCTGCGTGAAGCGGACGCGGATCGTATTCTGGTTTGTCGTGTAGTCATGGAGAACAGCGCGCGCGCGGGCGATGCCAGCGTCGCTTTCCTCGTAGAAATGAATCTTGGCTTCGAGGTTATCCGCCGTGATCTTTTCGTTGAAGATGGGCACGACCAGCGGGCCAGTCACCCGTAGCACGCTGGCGATGGCATCTGGCGTGAACTGGATGACGCCATCTACGTTAGCGCATGCCTCGTGGCTATAGGCGTTCAAGATGATCTTCGCCGAGGTGGGGAAGTCGGAGTTGAGATTGGCATCGCGCAGGCCAAAGTTGGCGAATGGCCACCAGGAGCGATACGCGGGCGGCGCGGGATTATTGATGGCCCAGTTGTTGGTGCCTTTGCCGCAGCCTAGCGTGCCGTAGTCGAGATCGTTGGCGCGTTTGAGCGAAACCTGCCCAATCTTGCCATGATCGATCGTCAGGATGCTGAAGAAGCCTGCGAATCCGCCAGTGCCGCGAAGTTCGCCTTTGTCGAGTGTCTGCACCAGAAAGTTGCGCGGCGCATCGGCACCCGCCAGCCAGCCAAACATGCCAATGTAGGTGCTCGCCTGGCTAAATACGTCCTTGAAGCGCGGCATCAGCGCGATTGCCTTGCTCAACTGCTCTTTCTCCGACGCGCTGATGGGCAGGCTGCCCACGTGAACGCCGGTGATTTCCTGTTGGATGCGATTGAAAATAATCTCACCCTGCGCCAGCCCCGTCTGGAGCGATTGGACATCGCTCTGCGTGATCAATTCGGTATTGCCCGCGAGCGACGCGCTATGCAGCCGGTCAACCAGCGGTTTCGCCGACCCGATAAGCACGACTCCCAGCGTGGCGGCATCGTAGCCGACGGTGGCAAGTACCGTCGCAGTATCCATCTGCGAGGCAACACCAGGGAAGCGTGGCGCGAGCGAGAGCACCCAATCGGGATGCGCCAGTTTCGCGCGCAACGCCTGGAAGTCGCTCTGCGCGGCCTTCAACTCGGTTATCGCATTATTGATCGCGACCGGATCGAGCCCGGCGGTAGTGCTTGCCTCGCCTTTCGGAGTCGCCGTCGCGCTGGGCGTGGGCGTCGCCTTCGCGGTGGACGCCCGGGCACCGCCAAGCGTGAGCGCGGAATTGGTCGCGATGACCTCTTGATACGTCGCTGTCTTGATGGACTTGGGCATGTTCGAGGCGGGATGAATCGTAATATTGACGTTATTCTGCGTGCCACCCTGCCGCTGGACGAACAACGTATACGGAGCATCTGCGAGCCCGCTGCCGTTGAGTAGGGAGGAGAGCGAGACATTGGATGTCAGGCCGAACATGCCTGAAAGATCAGCTTTGGCGTTGAGCAGGTGGCGCATGCCCGACTGCCCCAGCGACTTGATGGAAAAATAGTCCTGCGCTGCTGAGGCGATTGTGACGACGCTCGGGAGCAGAATCGCCAGCAGCAGCGCGATGATAACGGGCACTGCCCACCGCGGCAATGGTCGTTTGGGCGTCAGTCTCCGTGTGGCGCGCGCCCGCAACTGATCGGCGGCGGCCACCGTGCGCGCGACGAATGTCTCTTCCTGGTCGGCCTCTGGCGCGCCAATCGTGTAATGTGGCTGAGCCACGACCTGCCCTGACTCCTGCGGAATGAAGGCCATCCTGTTATCGTCCATGCGACCGCTCTCTCCCCATTTCCTTTACCTCTACCGCAGAGCCGCTACTGCACAGCCGCTGGCAAGTGCCGTGCCTACAATAATGGTGCGCCTACAATGCATTGGTTGTTCTGTTTGCTGGCAAAGTGTAGCATGGCATAACGAATTCGCGGCCAGCCTGGTATTGCAGATGATTCACATACCCGGCATACATTCCGCATCTATAGGACGAACTGAGGTGGCCTGTTGTTCACGTTCGTCCAAAATGGATGAGTTTGATCGCCGAATTGTGATATCTCCGTGAAGAAGTCGCCGCTGCGCATTTGAGGGCAGGAGCCAGTGGTGCGAACGCGCTGGCGCCTGCCGACTTGCATAACCTGCGGCGCGCTGCGTTAGCTGTGTTATTTGAGGCAGTCGTTGCTGCCTTTGAAGTCGTTGAAGCAATTGCCGCTACTGTTCAGGATGACCACCTGATGGATGTTGGAGAATTGGAATAGCGTCTTGTCAATCTCAGCGGTAATGCGCGCGCCGGTAAGATCGCCCGCAAGCTGCGTCGCCTTGCAGAATTTGACGGTCATCGTGCCTGGTGAGGATGTTGGGCCTTTGTGGTCGGGAAAGAGCTGGAAGTCCGCTCCGCCACAGTTGGACGACCCTGTCAGTGAGACCGTGAGATCAGTGTAATAGCCCAGCGCGCGCTCCGATGACGTTGGCCCGGCAATGAGCTGCTGCAGCGAGTATTTCGCCACGCCGAGGTCCGGCGAGACGCGATTCACCGCGAAGACCGCATTGACGTTGCTATCTGAGTCGGGATGTTTCGAGAAATACACTTTGACCGCATAGCCGCTGGGTGTGCTGGTGGCGGTAGGCTGCGGAATTGTCGTCGGGGTGCTATTAGCGACGGTCGGCGTGCTCCCCCCGCTGCCGCCAGTGGTCGTACCGGCGCAGGCGGAGAGCAGAAACAGGGCCGCAAGCAGTCCCAGCAGCGGCAGATGCGCGGGCCGGAAAATGCGTGAATACGCAGCGAAACGGCGCGAATGCATAGGGAGTTTCCTTTCAGGGGCATCCCGTAGCGCACAGAAAAGAGAACGGGGATGCCGGACGTCATGAACGACCGAAATACCTTGCGCAATGATGGATGATGCCAAGCATCTATCACCTGTATGTCTTGAGATGCTTATTGGAGCGTACTCTGTGCAGATGGCGGCGCGATATGGCGAGAATCACATTTCGATTGCGCGATTGTGCCGAATTGTCGACGCGCCAATACGCATTTCAGGCGGCTCAGACGTTTCTCACGGTGTCTCGCTGACGTGCGCGGGACGAAGGCGCTATACTTTGTGTAGCGAACGTTATCAGGCGTGCGGTGTCATCGGTGATGCCGCATCGAGTTGCTTGAGGAGATGATATGACCGATACGGCGGAGACCCAGAACGAGCAGCAGGCTTCCGTGCCCCGGCGCGTGCTGATTGTGATGGCGCATCCCGACGATGGGGAATTCGGCTGTGGTGGAACCCTGGCGCGCTGGACCGCCGAGGGGCGCGATGTCTACTACTGTCTGATCACTGATGGCCAGGCGGGCGACCAGGGGGACACAGAGATTACCAGCGAGCAGTTGGCGGAGAAGCGTCGCGTCGAGGCGCAGGATGCCGCCGACGCGCTGGGCGTGCAGCATCCGGTGATCTTCCTGCACTATCAAGATTCGCGGCTGGAACCGACGCTGCAGCTTCGCTCGGATATCGCGCGCGTCATTCGCAGGGTAAAGCCGGATGTCGTCATCTGCCAGGACCCCACGCGCTTTTGGAGCGGCCAGGGGTATATCAACCATCCCGATCACCGCATCGCGGGTGAGGCGACGTTGGGCGCGATTATCCCGGTGGCGGGCACGCGGCTGGCATTCCCGGAGCTTGCCGCCGAAGGGCTGGAACCGCACGAGGTAAAGGAAGTCTATATCTCCGGCACGACTGAGCCTGACCGCTGGGTCGATATCGGCGGCTATCTGGAGCAGAAGACGGCGGCGCTCAAGGCGCACAAGAGCCAGATGCGCGACTGGGACCCGACCGAGATGGTGCGCGACTGGGCCAAAGAGAACGGCAATAACGCGCGCAAGCATGGCCACGAGATCGAGTACGCAGAGTCGTACAAGTACATCAAGCGCGGGGATGGCTAGCGTTCGACGAACGTGCGGTTGATGTGCGGTTGACGTGCAAGACGCGACCAGCCGTGGTAGGTTCGCCGCCCTTGGGCAGCGCAGCTATCGCGGCTGTATCGTGTCCCCTATTTCTTCGCTGCCAGTCGCTTCATCCGCAATTCGTGCGCGCCCTGTTTGAGCGTGCCGAGGGCGACGGTAGCACAGGTGGGGCGGGCCATCACCACCTCGCGCCCAAGGTCGTCGATCAGTGTCTCGAAGCTGAGCTGCTCGACCTCTTCGAGTGTCATTCCCTGCACCATCTCGGTGACGTACGATGCGGCTGCCATGCTGATGGTGCAGCCTTCTCCCTCGAACGAGACCGCCTCGATGCGCCCCTCCGGATCGACTCTGGCAAACATCTCCACCTTGTCGGAGCAGCCCGGATTGCCACCCGTCTGATCGATATCGGCGTTTTCGAGCGCGCCGCGATTGCGTGGATTATTGTAATGATCTACGAGAAATTCGATGGCTTCCTGGCGATCCATACTCATCGAATCAACCCTCTCTTGAATGTGCTATCGCATGTGCCTGGTATCTTGGTATCTTGGAAGATGCAGTATTCCACATACAAATACGAAGGCAGCGCACCGGGGATAATCCCCGATGGGCCACCTTGAAAGTATACCGCGTCGCCGCATGGGGCGCATGGGGCGTATCAGATCAGGCTTCTTCGCCTTTGGCGATGGGCGCGCCCACCAGATTGCCCCACTCGGTCCACGAGCCGTCGTAGTTGCGCACCTTGGGAAGCCGAGCAGGTGCTGCAGCACGAACCAGGTGTGGCTGGACCGCTCGCCGATGCGGCAGTACGCGAATACCTCTTTGTCCGGCGTGACACCCTTGCCGCCGTAGATGGCGCGCAACTCCTCGGCCGACTTGAAGGTGCCATCAGGGTTGGCCGCCGTCGCCCAGGGAATGCTCTGCGCGCCGGGAATGTGTCCACCGCGCGACGCGCCCTCCTGCGGATAGTTGATCATATGCACCAGCTTGCCGGTGTATTCGTCGGGTGAGCGCACATCCACCAATGCGGCGCCGCCACCGCTGACCTGGTTGTTTTCCAGCAGTGACTCGACCTGGCGGCGGAAGGCGCGAATCGAGAGATCAGCCTCCCGCGCGATATAACTGGTGGACGCGAACTGCGGCACATCTTTGGTATAGGGACGGTTCTCCGCCTCCCAGAGGGTGCGTCCGCCGTTCATCAGGCGGGCATTCTGGTGGCCATAGAGCTTGAAGAGCCAGTAGCTGTAGGCAGCATACCAGTTGTTCTTGTCGCCGTAGAAAACGACCGTTGTCTCGTTGCCGATGCCATAGCGGCTCAGCAGCGCCTCGAAGTCCGCCTTGTTGACAAAATCGCGCCGCACCGGATCCTGCACATCAGTATGCCAATCGAGCTTGACGGCGTTGGCGATATGGCCGATGGCCTCGTACAGCAGCGGATCTTCATCCGCCTCGACAATGCGAACCGAGGGATCGTTGAGGTGCTCCGCGACCCAGGCGGTGGTGACGAGTACGTCGGGATGCGCGTACGCTGCGGCGCCGGTCGCGGTATCTGTCGCTGTGTCTGCCATGCTTACTCCTCCTCACGCAGTGCGTAAAAGTGTCTGCCAGGCATCTCCAACCTGACGGTATCAGCGGAACGTTACACCCGGCTACCCAAGCGTCTATCCGCTCAAGCGCCGTACATATTGTGCATATATCCTAGCAAAATAGTCAACATTATGCGCGCCAACTTTTCGGAGCGGCTGATAATAGCTTTCCATGCCGAAGTGGCGGAATTTCAGCGCGTTACCCCACCGCGAGCAGCGCGTCGAGCAGGGGCGCGTAGAGATCCTGGCCGCGTAGTGCATCGCGCCATCGTTGCGGAATGGCGCCGAGTCCGTCACGCAGTCCGGCGATGCCTCCGGCTATGCACGCGGTGGTGTCGGTATCGCGACCAAGCGCAATGGCTGCCCGCACCGCCGCCTCATAGTCACCCTGCGACACTGCCCAGCGCGCCGAATGCAGCGCGTCTACCACATAGCCTGTGCCGTGCCCACCGGGCGGCTCGTCTGGGCGAATGTTCGTCTCGAACTCGTCGCGTTCGGGGGAGGAAGATGGATACAGCGCCCGTAGCGTTGCCACCGCCGCCTCCCACGGATTGGCCACGTCGTCAAGGATACGCCGCGCCCAGAGCACATAGAGCGCGCAGCAAACCCGCGCCCGAAGATGCCCATGAGTGAGCCGCGACTGCGTCTGCGCATCGGCTACCAGGCTGGTGTCTGGTCCGCGATGCCAGAGTGCCAGCGGCAAGACACGCATCAGCGAGCCGTTGCCCAAAGCGGATTCCTCGGTTGGTCCGGCGTCCAGTGGATCGGCTCCGTCGTACAATGCGTCCAGCGCTCGTGATGTCTGGATGCCGACGTCAAAGACTCTGCCATCCACCGCGAGATAGCCCTGGCGATACCAACGCAGCAATCGCTGGCCGAAGTCTGTGGGATTGAACGCGCCGCATTGCAATAGTGAATCGAGCAGGCAGAGCGCCTGAGCGCCATCGTCCGACCAGGTTCCCGGTGGCGTGGAGCTATGCGCCCGCGAGAATCCCGCAGGTGGCGTGTAGTCGATCTGAGCGAGCGGCGGAATCTGCTCCGGTTCGTGGAACTCATAGGGGACACCCAGCGCATCGCCAACCAGCAGGCCGATCAGCCCGCCCTCCAGCCGCTCTTGACGTGTTGGCATGCACTGTCTCCTCTAAAATGTGCGCGACCACTCTTTGGGCCAACGCTCGACCACAACCTTCTTGTCGGTGTAGAACTCGACGGCGTCGCGCCCCTGGGCGTGCATATCGCCGAAGAAGCTGTCCTTCCAGCCGGTAAAGGGGAAGAAGGCCATTGGCGCTGCTACCCCGACGTTGATGCCGATGTTGCCTGCGCGCGCCTCATAGCGGAACTTGCGCGCCGCCGCGCCACTGCTGGTAAAGAGGCATGCCATATTGCCAAATGGCGAGTTATTGACCAGCGCAATCGCGTCGTCGATCGTGGCGACCTGCATCAGGCTGAGCACCGGCCCAAAGATTTCGGTACGCGCCAGCTCACTTTCCGGGCTGATGCCTTCGAGGATGGTTGGCCGGACGAAGTTGCCGCGCTCGTAGCCAGTGATTTTCGCGCCGCGCCCATCCACCAGCACCGTCGCGCCCTCGCGCTCACCCTGGGCGATCAGCGATTCGATGCGCTGCTGGCTGGCGGCGGTGATGACTGGGCCCATCTGAATCTCCGGGTCGAGGCCGTTGCCCACCGCGCGCTCAGATGCCATGGCAGTGATGCGCTCGCGGAAGGGATCACTTGCCTCTCCGACGGTGATCGCGACCGACGAGGCGAGGCAGCGCTGACCCGCGCAGCCGAACGAGGAATCGGCGACAATGGTGGAGGTCATCTCCATATCGGCGTCGGGCAGCACAATCACCGGATTCTTGGCGCCGCCCTGACACTGGGCGCGTTTGCCATTCGCCGCCGCCCGGCTATAGACGTATTTGGCGACGGGCGACGAGCCGACGAAGGAGACGGCGCGCACCAGCGGATGATCGAGCAGCGCGTCCACGGTCTCGCGCCCGCCGTTGACCATGCTGACGACGCCCTTTGGCAGGCGCAACTGGTCGATCAGGTCAAAGACCCGTGCCATGGTCGTCGGCACCTTCTCCGAGGGCTTGAGGATGAAGCAGTTGCCGCAGGCAATGGCGTACGGCAGGAACCAGAGCGGAATCATGCCGGGGAAGTTGAACGGTGTGATGGCGGCAACAACGCCCAGCGGCTGCCGCAGCATGTGCTCGTCGATACCGCGCGCAATGTCCTCGACGTTGTAGCCCATCATCAGCGACGGGATGCCCGAAGCAACCTCCACATTCTCGATGCCGCGCCGCAACTCGCCCTGCGATTCCGCCAGCGTCTTGCCACATTCGTGGGTGGTCAGCCGGGCAATCTCGTCGAAGTGTTCTTCCAGCAGCTGCTTGAGCGTGAAGAGATACTGGATGCGCTCGGTGGGTGGAGTGCGCCGCCAGTCGTCAAAGGCTGCCTGGGCCGCGTGTACCGCTGCGTCCACCTCGTCGGCGGGCGAGAGGGGTACGCGCACGATCGTTTCGGCGGTCGCGGGATTCCGCACGTCGAGAAATTCAACTGCTGTCGAGCGCTGCCAGGCGCCGTTGATGTAGTTGTACAGTTGACCATCCTGTATCATCTGTTGCCTCGCTTCATACTGGGTTCTCACTCAGTTCACTCGTGCTGCACACTGGAATTGACACCGCCGCAGGGCTGAAGCAGGCGGTTGCCCCGATGATACCAAGTTCGCGACCGATCTACCTATGGCACATATGGCCGGAACATTTCTCCGCCGTCGCTACACGTTGGCGCGCTCGCGATACCAGGCGACGGTCTGCCGCATCGCCTCTGTGTGAGGTGTTGGCGCGCCACCGAACGCGCTGGTATACTTGCTGCCGTCGAACAGGTAGGGTTCGTTGTACTCGTAGAGCAATTCCCGTGTCTCGCGCAGCACCGGCGTCGTCAGGCCAAGCACACGCATCATCGTCCCTGAGATTGGCAGCGGACGAACCCGCACTCCGGCGGCGTCTCCTGCCAGGGTGAGGAATTCTCTGCCGGTCAACGCGGGCGCCGCTGGAATATGCCAGACCTGTCCCAACGCCTGATCGTGCGCTCCCAATGTGATGAGCCCGCGCGCGAAATCGTCCACATACGAGAATGCGTGCGGCACGTCGAGCTTGCCCAGCCAGGGCACGCGTTTCCCACGCACGAGCGCGTCGAAGACTTGTTCTCCGACCATCGAGGAACGCACACCTGGCCCATAGAAATCCGACGCGCGCCCAATTGTGGCGCGAATTCGTCCCTGTGTGTGCGCCGCCAGAAGGGTGTCGGCGAGTTGCTTGCGGACTTTGCCCTTGCGCGTGATCGGCTGCTGGGGAGAATCCTCGGTGAGGGGCTGCGCGCTGGGAGAATACATGTAGCAGTTGTCGGTGTAAACCAGCGTTGCGTCCGCGTCGCTGGCGGCGGCGATGATGTTGTCGAGCATGATAGGAAACACGGTTGCCCAGTGGCTATAGGGCGCTCCCGCACAGTGATAGACGACCGAAGCACCCTGGCAGGCGGCGAGCGCGCTCTCGCGGTTTGTCAGATCGGCAGCCTTCACCTCGACTGTCGCCGCGCCTTCCACCGGATGGCCACCGCGATTGACGGCACGTACCTGCGCCCCTTGGCCCGCCAGCATCCATGCGATGCGCTGTCCCACGCCACCCGTTGCTCCCAATACCACATGGAGTCCCGAAGAGATAGCCATGGTTGCCTCCACTCGCGAACAATGCCGTCACGTCACGCCCGTCGCTAGCAATTGTATGTGCTTATTGTAACCCCATCGCCTTGTAACCCCATCGCCACCATTCGACGCACTCATTGAGACGCTCATCGCGCGCCAGTCTGCGCTACAATGCAATCGACAATATCCCCCGGCGGCGGGTGTCCTCGCCGTCCACCATGGTAGGAGAATGTGCGTTATGATACAGGCTTTACCACTGGATGTCGCGCAGGTCCGTCAGCATTTTCCCTCGCTAGCGCTGGAGCAGAACGGCCAGCCCGTTGTCTATCTGGATAATCCCGGCGGCACACAGGTCACTCAGGAGTGCATCGCGGCTATCACCGACTATCTGACCACCGCGAATGCCAATACGCATGGCGCCTTTCTTACCAGCGCGCGCACCGACGCATTTTTGACTGAGGCCCACGCCGCGATGGCTGACTTGCTCCACGCCGCCGATCCGCGCGAGATTGTCTTTGGCCCAAATATGACGACGCTAACCTTCGCCATGAGCCGTGCCATCGGGCGCACGTTGCAGCCAGGTGACGAGATCGTCGTGACTGCGCTCGACCACGATGCCAATGTCGCGCCGTGGCTGATGCTGGCTGAGGATCGCGGCTGCGTCGTCCAGATGGCGGAGGTCAATACCACCAATGGCACGCTCGATATGGATGACCTGCGCGCCAAGATTACGCCGCGCACGAAGGTGGTCGCGGTCGGCTACGCCTCCAACGCCGTCGGCACAATCAATGATGTGGCGGCCATCATCGGCTGGGCACAGCACGTTGGCGCGCTGACCTGGATCGACGCGGTACAGTTCGCGCCCCATGGGCCGATCGACGTGCAGGCGCTCGGCTGCGATTTCTTAGCGTGCAGCGCCTACAAGTTTTTCGGTCCGCATCTTGGCATCGTCTATGGGCGTTTGTCGCTGTTGGAGAGCCTGCAGGCCTACAAAGTGCGCCCCTCCGATAACGAGCCGCCGGGCAAATGGGAAACTGGGACGCAGAATCACGAGTGTCTGGCAGGTCTGGTCGGCACGCTGCACTATCTGGAGGCGCTCGGACACAACGCGCAGGATGGCGCGACGAGCCAGTTTCCGATGATGACCGGACGCGCGCGATCGCTTCATGTGGCGATGGCGGCGATTCAGGCGTATGAGCAGACGCTGGCGCGACGGCTGCTGGCCGGGCTGGTGGGGCTTCCGGGTGTGCATATCTACGGGCTGACAGATGAGGCCGATCTGGCGCGGCGCGTGCCGACGGTGGCCATCACCATTGACGGCCATGCACCGCGGGCGCTGGCAGAGGCGCTGGGCGAGCGTGGCATCTTCTGCTGGGACGGCAACTATTACGCCGTCACGCTGATGGAGCGGCTCGGATTAGAGCAGACTGGTGGGGCGCTACGCATCGGCCTGGCCCATTACAATACCGCCAGTGAGGTCGACCGGCTGCTGGCCGCGCTCCACGAGATCGTCGGCGGCTAGCCCGTATATTCTTCGCCACGTGGAGGAGGGATAGCGCCATGCTGCTGGAGATGCCACGGACGCCGCTGGCCTACGATTGCTGGGCGAACGAGCGCCTTTTTGAACCGGTCGCCCTCCTCGACGCGCCCCAGTGTGCCGCGATTTGACGCTCTCGTACGAGCGCGATCCACGCGACGCGCGACGCTGCACGACACACGAGTTTTGAAATGGCGGCTTGACCCTTACTCGGCGCTCCCGATACTCTGATGGTTGACAGCTAACTGGTTCGGTCATTGCGTCAAGGAGTGGTTGGCACTGAGCGAGATATGTGGCGAGATATGTGGGCACAGTGCGGAGCCAGAGGGGCATGGAGCAGATGAGCGTCAGGCATCGCGGGCGCGGCGGATATCTCGTGATGGCAGTTGCCCTCACCTGCATTATTGCGCTTTCGGCGTGCAATGCTGGCGGGCAGACGGCGAAGAAAGCGAAGCCCATAGTCGTAGGCTGTACCGAGTCGGCGATTACCGCGTTATCCGCGCCGCAGGACGAGCTATCGCGGCGGGCATGCCTGGCGGCGGGCAATCAGGCGCTTTCGGTGCAGACGGTCTATAGCGCCCCGGATGCTACGGCGAAGATCACTGTGACGGTTGGGGGCGCCGTGCCACTGACCAAACAGCAAATCGGCGTGGCAGAGGAGATGACGAAGTCCATCTGCCGTCAGGAACAGCAAGCCATGTGGGCCAGCGGCGTCACGCTCAAGGTAGTGACGGTCACGGTGATGGGGCCGACTCAGGATGAATATGCCGATATCGTTGCCCAGGTATACGGCTCCGTGAGGCTCGATGCCTCGACAGCGACCCACTTTGACTGGGCGCACCTGAGCGCCGACAGTGCCTGGGATCGCTATAGCACTGTCTATCTGCGGCCCACCTTCGACGTAGTGGACGATGTGCCAACTGCGCCTTGACCGGGGAGCAACGCCATCTCGGCCAGCCCGACCAGCACAGAACGCGTCGGAGGCGCATTTGATGCGCGTAAGGAGGCTGGTGTACACTCGGCAGCAGCGGCGCATCGTAGCGCCCGCCCGTCTATTCACGAGACAGACGCAACGCAGCCGAGGAGTATTCCCGATGATCGATTTCACCTTGACCGACGAGCAACAGGCGATGCGCGATCTGGCGCACACCTTTGCCGAAGAAGAGATACGCCCCGTCGCCGCTGAACTGGACGAGCGCGAGGAGTTTCCCTGGGAACTGGTGAAGAAGGCGGGCGAGTTGGGGCTGACGAACTTCGCCTTCCCCGAAGAGATCGGCGGCCTGGGCATCACCGATGAATTGACCAACTGCATCATCACCGAGGAATTATCGTGGGGATGCGCGGGCGTGGCAACGGTGCTCGGCGGAACACATCTGGCGAGTATCCCGATGCTGATCGCCGCGACCCATGAGCAGAAGCAGCGGTTGCTCAAGCCGATCATCGAGCGTAACGGCCTCTGCGCGATGGCGCTCACCGAGCCAGGGGCTGGCTCCGATGTGGCGGCGATGACGACCACCGCCGTGCGCGACGGCGATAGCTATGTGCTCAACGGCGCGAAGCGATTCATCACCAACGGTGGCATCGCTGATCTTTACGTGGTCTTTGCCACGGTGGACCGCTCGCTGGGCCATCGGGGTGTGACGGCCTTCGTCGTGCCAGGCGACGCGCCAGGACTGGCGGGCGGCAAGAAAGAAAAGAAGCTTGGCATCCGTTGCTCGCATACTGGCGAGGTG
>DAHUXT010000429.1 GCA_027307065.1 Ktedonobacteria bacterium | reverse complement strand
GCTGGCGGGTGTGGATATTCTCGGAATTCGGGGGGGGCATGGGCGGGCGGTCGCGGGCCAGGATTACGTGTATGAGCGTGTCCTGGGCAAAACCTACCGGGTCTCGGCGGGATCGTTCTTTCAGGTGAACGCCGCCCAGACGCCGGTGCTTGTCAACCAGGCGCGCTCGGCGGCACAGGCATCTGCCACTGACCATCTGCTCGATGGCTATAGCGGTGTGGGACTCTTCTCGCTGAATTTGGCGGATGATGCCGCCATGATTCACGCGGTAGAATCGCAGCCCAGCGCCGTCGCCGATGCCCGTGCCAGCGCCATGCTCAATGGCATCACCAATGTCACCGCTACCGAGGGCGTGCTGGAGCGGGTGTTGGGCGCGTTTCAGCCGCAGAGCACTCCTGTGGACATCGTGTTGGTGGATCCACCGAGAGCGGGCTGTCATCCGCGCGCGCTGCGCGAGATTCAGCGACTGGCCCCGCGCACCTTTGTCTATGTGTCGTGTGATCCCTCCACACTCGCCCGTGACCTGCGGATGATGTGCGACCACGGCTACCAGTTGGAATCGGTGCAGCCAGTGGACATGTTTCCGCACACCACCCACATCGAGTGTGTCGCCCGCTGCGAACGGGTGTAACTATGGCGTAACGGTGGCCGCCTGTTGTGCAGCACGCCCCGCCAACCGCTTACCCATAGCCGCGATTGCCTTCTCGATTGCCTGTTGCGGCGCTGTGAGCACTGGACCGTGCCCGACGGCGAGTCGCGTCGGCTGAAGCTCCGCCAGCGCGCGGGCCGACTGGAGCGCCGTTGGCTTGTCCCAGGTGGCCATCGACGAGAACGGGAAGCGCAACCGAAACGCCCCAGAGACCCCGATTCCGGTGAACGTGAAGAGCGCGTCGCCCGCGATCAAGGTACCATCGCGTGTGTCGAAGAACGAGACATGGCCGGGCGTGTGGCCGGGCGACGCCACGACGCGCAGCGAGCCGACCATGTCGCCGGGTCGAACGGTTCGCGACTGGCGGGTCGCGATGACGGGATAGTCGCCTCGTGGCTTCGTCTGCGGCTCATCCGCGTCCAGGCTGAAGTCGCGTGCCAGGATTCGCGCCTCGCGTTCGCTGATGAGCACCTCGGCGTCTGGCAGCGATTGGTGGAGCGCATCGAGCGAGCCGACATGATCGCCGTGGGCGTGCGTCAGCACAATGCGGCGTATCGGCGCGCCAAGTTTCCGCGCCGCTGCGAGAATCGCGGGCGCTGTGTTGGTCCAGTTGGTGTCTACCAGCGTCAGGCCGTCGTCCTCGCGCACGAGATAGCAGTTGATCGGGAAGAGTATCGTCGATTTCTCGATCAGCGTCAGAGAAGCGCCGTGGGTTGAGGTGGTAATCGCCACAGTAAGAACCTCCTTGATACACGCAAGAAACTAATATTATTAGTTTATAGACTATTTTATTTAGTGTGTCAAGGGCATGATGGATCGTGACGTTGCAGCGGAGTAACAGAAACTGCTGCGAGCTAACGCGAAAGTGGCATTTCTGGTCCGGTATCGGTGCTGGCCGGCCCGGCGATGGGCGGCAGAGGGTGTGTCGTGCTATAGGGGTGCTGACGCATCACCAGGCCGGATTGTCTGAGCAGCGATTGGTACGCGGCCTCTAGCTCGTCGTCGTAGTCATAAGGCTGGTCGTAGACGACCTCTTTGATGCCCGCCTGCACCGATTCTTTGAGGCACCCAAAGCAGGGGCGCGTGGTGACGTACAGGCTGGCGTCATGCGTCGCGGTTCCCTGGCGGGCGGCAAGGGCGATGGCATTTTGTTCGCCGTGGACGCAGAGACAATACTCCAGGCCCGCGCCACTCGGCGCATCAGAGGCGCAGCGTGGGCAGCCGCCCTCGTCGCAGTTCTTCACGCCAAATGGAGTGCCGTTATAGCCCGTGCTGATAATGCGTTTCTCCACGACGATCAGCGCGCCTACCCGGCGACGGATGCAGCTGGAGCGGCTCGCCACCACCCATGCGATGTTGATATAGTAGTCGTCCCACGAGGGGCGCTCGCGTCCAGCCATGAAGTACCTCGTCTACTGTGGCATACGTGTCTCAACGTCACGCCCAAATTATACATCCTCGGTCG
>DAHUXT010000428.1 GCA_027307065.1 Ktedonobacteria bacterium | reverse complement strand
GTGAAGTTGCGCACGCGCAGGTTGCGACAGATAAAGTCACGGAGTGGTGCCTCGTCTTCCGCGACGAGCACCCGCCCCGACATCGTTGTCATATGCTGTGCCCCTTTACGATTCTCTGAGCGGCGCGTCCACAGTGGCTCAGCAAAGACGGCAGTCTCAGACGACGTCTTCATATGGCACGGGAGCCGGTTTCGGTTCCATGTCCGCTCCGACGGGGAGCGTGAACGAAAACGTGGTGCCCTCTGTGCCGCTCCGTGCCCAAATCGAACCGCCATGCGCCTCGACGAATGCTCGGCAAATAGCCAGGCCAAGCCCCGTGCCAGCGCGATGTTGCTGCTGCATGCCTGGGGCGCGATAGAATCGCTCGAAGACGTGCGGCAGATCAGCCGGACTGATTCCCGGACCATTATCTGACACCTCGACCAGCACCTGGGAATCCTGACGCCTGGCGTTCAGCGCGATAGCTCCGCCACCATAATTCGCCGCGTTCTCGATCAAGTTCTGGATGACGACCTCGATGCGCGCCGCATCAACCTCGACCGGAGGCAATGTATCCTCAAGCGTGATCGTCGGCAATGGCATGTTGTTGTTCAGGCGCTGGACCGCCGACGTGATGAGATCGCCGAGCAGACACGGCTCGTGATTGAGCGAGAGCAGTCCCGCTTCCAGGCGCGAGAGATCGAGCAGGTTGGTGACGAGTTGCGCCAGCCTGCTCGCTTCATCGCTAATCGTCTGCAACGAATGGTGCTGCTCCTGTGCCGTCCACGTGACATCGTTTTGCAGCAGCGTGGAGGCGTGCCCCTTGATCGACGTCAGCGGCGTACGCAGCTCGTGGCCCACCGCGGCGAGCAGCGTGCTCTTGAAGCGATCGACTTCGCGTTCCTGAGTGACATCACGCAATAAGAGTCCCCGGCCAATGACCTCGCTGTGATCGCCGTAGACGTCGAAAAGCCGCAGATTGATCGCCAGTGAGCGATGTTCGCGTGTGGTTTCCGCTATCCATCCACTGCCCTCGCCCTGCTCAGCGTTCAGGCGTTTGCGCTGGTACTGTTCCGGGTACTCCGTCTTGGCGCCCACCGCTTGATGGATTGCATCGATATGGCTGCCCTCCAGGCTGGCAGCGGGCAGGCCAGTGATCGCGCCTGCGCCACGATTGGCATAGAGCACCGTGCCGTCAACGCCGGTGAGCACAAGACCATCGTGGATGCTATCCATGATCGCCGAAAGCGTTTGTTTTTCGCTCACTGCCTGGCGGTATAGCCGCTCGTTTTCTAGTGCTACCTCGCGCAGGCGGGTATCGCTTCTTTCATAGAGCACGGCATGTTCCCAGGCGAGCGCGGCGTAATTGGCGAAGGTCAGCAAAAGGTCCACTTCATGCTCGCTAAAAGGCTGCGGCTGCGTGCGATTGACCAGCAACACGACATCGCCAGCGCGCGGGCTGACAATGGGAATCGCGAGCACTGCGCGGAAGCCCTCGGCAAATGAGAGCGCAGGAAAGTGACCGCCATCGTCGGCGACCATTTGAATCGGGCGGCCAGCATGGAGCGCCTGCGCGGATGGCAACTCCAGATCATCTGGCGCCACGCGGACACCATGTTGCCCTGTGATATCTCGCCCTTCGCTGACGAGCACACGGAGCGTCCCGTGGGCATCGGGAACCAGAACCGAAGCGGCCTGCACATCCACCAGCCGGCGCACCTCTCGGATGATGGTTGCTCCGACGGCACGGGGGTCGAGTGACTTGACGACCTCATTCGAGGTTTCGAGCAATGTGCGCAATTCGGTCAGTTGCGCCGTGACATCCCGCTCCAGCCGCTTCACCGAACGAGCCAGGCCTCCCACCTCATCCTGACGCCGGGCAAGCACATCGGCATGATCGGCGATAAGCGGATTCTGCGTGGGAATCGTCCGGTGCTGGGCGGCAAGCAGATGCAGTGGCTGGATGACCCGTTCGAGCAGCAGCAGCCAAAAGACGAGGCCGCCAATGGCGAAGATCGCCGCCACGAGCAATAGCCACAGATGGAATTGAGTGACTACGGCGAGCGCCTCGCTCGCTGGCCGCTGAACAACCACCGCCCAGCCGACATGTTTCACCGGAACCGAGCTATAGAGCCAGTCCT
>DAHUXT010000427.1 GCA_027307065.1 Ktedonobacteria bacterium | reverse complement strand
GGCATGCTCATCGCGCTGCCAGTCGCACATTTCGCCAGCCCGGACGGCTGGGCGAGTGGCCGCTGGCCAGCGCGCCGTGGATGGATCGCCGCCGGAGTGACCGCACTGCTGATGGAGGTCGTCGCGTTGGCGCTGTTCTGGCCCGTGTTGCCTGCGGGCATCTACGGCGACCCATACGACCGCGCGCGGCTGCTCAGCGCCATCAGCCTGCTGCTCACGTTCAGCGCCTATGCCGTCGTCACCGTGATTGCCTATCACTGGCTCAGCCAGCGGCTCCTCGCGGGAACACGCGAACCACAAACACCATACAGCGCTGCAACGCCGATGGTTGGAGGCGTCAGTCGGCGGGCCGCGCTCGAAGCCGGAGGCGTGGTCGTCCTCTCGCTCGCCGTCGGAGCCATCGCGACTGAGCGGCTGCTGGCGGAATGGTTCGCCCGCTCCAATCTCGCCTACGAAGGCATGCGAACGCCGGCCAATGTGACGTCTGCCATCACGCCGACGAGCGACTTCTATGTCGTCAGCAAGAATGTGCTCGATCCAACCGTGCAGGTGGAGCGGTGGCGGCTGGAACTGACGGGCCTCGTGCGTATGCCGACGACCTGGGACTATGCCAGACTGCTGCGCATGCCGAGCGAGTCGCGGGCCGTCACACTGGAGTGCATCTCCAACGAGGTTGGCGGCCACCTCATCAGCACCGCCCAGTGGCGCGGCGTCACCCTCGCGGCATTGCTGACAGCAGCGGGTGGCACGCTGCCCAATGCCACACATGTCATCTTCTACGGCGTGGATGGCTACAGCACCAGTCTGCCGCTCGACGCGCTCTTGCAGGCGCGCACCCTGCTGGCATGGGAAATGAACGGGCATCCGTTGCCCGATGCCCACGGATTTCCACTGCGCGCAGTCGTCGCCGGGCGCTACGGCGAGCAGAGCGCCAAATGGGTCACACGCATCGAGCTGGCCGATCATGAATTCAAGGGCTTTTACCAGAGTCAGGGATGGAGCGCTGGTCCGCTCAGCACCATGAGCCGCATCGATGCGCCCAGCAGCGCTGCCGCATTCGGCCCGATCACAGTGGCGGGCATCGCGTTTGGCGGACTGCGCGCCATCACGCAGGTCGAGTTGAGCGCCGATAACGGCCAGACGTGGCACGAGGCGACGCTGACCCCGCCGCTCTCAAACCAGACATGGACGCTGTGGAGGTGGGTGTGGAGGCCCGCCGCGCCGGGACGCTATACGCTGGTCGTTCGGGCAACCGACAGCAGCGGCGAGCGCCAGTTACAGCAGGTGACGCCGGGCGTGCCCAACGGCGCTACTGGCCTGCACAGCGTTCAGGTGGTTATCAAATAGCGATGGCGTGTCATAGATGTTGTAGGCGTTTTAGGCGTTTTTGAAGTAGGTGTCAGGTGCGGAAATCGTTCGGCGAAGTTGTCGTAGACACTGATCATGGCGGCGAGTCCGTTCCCTTTACCGAGGTCGTCGCGGCGCTGGAGCAGTATACCCGCGAGACCGGAACGCGTCCGCTGATGTTGGGTGGCTGGGAGGTCGAACATCCCGCGATGACGCCGCCGCCTGACCTGCTGCACCAGCTTGCCGAGTGCGCGCCGCATCTGCGCCACTACACCTATGCGCGTGATGTGCTTCAGGCGCGCCACGAAGCCGCCGACCTGCTCGGCCCTTCGCTGCGATTTGCGGAGACGCCCCTCACCGCGCGTCATGTCAGCATCCAGCAGAACAGCACCCAGGCGCTGCACCTGGCGCTGGCGGCCCTCAAGGAGCGCGGAGCGCGGCGAGTGGTTATTGCCGCCCCAGCCTATTACGCCGTCTCGGTCATCTGCCGCACGCTCGGCCTGGAAACCGTAATCGTGCCCGCCGCCAACTATCTCACCGGCGCGCTCGATATGGAGCGCATCGCGCAGGCTGCGAGCCGCACCGGCTCCGTGGTGGTGGTGACCAATCCGTCGTACGCCCTCGGCGTCGAACATAGCGACGACGACCTGCACACACTCCGCCATATGCTCGCATATGACACCTGGCTGGTATTGGATGAGACGCGCCTGGGACTACATTGGCACGACGAGGCGCCCTGGCGAAGCGCAGACTACTCGCGGCGCACGGTAGTTGTACGTTCGCCAAGCAAGATCTTCTTCGTGCATGGCCTCAAGATCAGCCTACTACTCGGA
>DAHUXT010000426.1 GCA_027307065.1 Ktedonobacteria bacterium | reverse complement strand
GCGCGAGCCCGAGCGCGGATTCCATTTTCACACGGGACGCCCCCTTGCCCGTCTGCTCCACTACGACGAACAGTGGCTGGAAGGGATCCCCGACCTCACCATCGCATCGTTTGCAGGCACTGGCAATCCCTTCCGGATGGGGATCCTGCATCCGGGCAGCCATATCGTAGATATTGGCTCGGGCGCCGGATTGGATAGCCTCATCGCCGCGCATATGGTGGGACCGGACGGGTTTGTCGTCGGAGTCGATATGACTCCCGCTATGCTGGATCGCGCGCGCAAGAGCGCCGATGTCTGTGGACTCCGCAATGTGGAGTTCCGTGAGGGCTTTGCGGAGGCATTGCCGGTGCCCAATGACTGGGCGGATGTGGTGATCTCGAACGGTGTCCTCAATCTCATGCCGGACAAGGCAGCAGCCTTCAGCGAGATGCATCGCGTGCTCAGACCAGGGGGCCGGTTGCAGATTGGCGATATCGTCGTTCAGAAGCCCGTGCCGGAAAGCGCTAAACGCAAGATCGACCTCTGGACTGGCTGAATTGCCGGGGCTCTGCTGGATGCGGAGCTTGATGCCACGGTCGTGGCTGCTGGGTTTATCGACTTCGAGATCACGTGGAGCGCCGATGTGTTTGCGGGCGCGCCGCAGGCCAGTAGCGCGGCGGTTTACGGCACGCTGGGCATCAACTTTTGGGCGAAGAAACCACTGAATGAGCAAGAGCGTGATGCCTATCTGGCGAGCCAGGTATGCGACGTACCCCCGCAGTAGGAGGCGTCACGAGCGGTGGCGCTTCGTGTTGACGTGCTCGGCCGCTCATCCTTCGCGGGCGCGGCGCTGCAGATCGTACAGGCGGCTGATGGCCTCGAGCGGGGTCAGTTCGTCGATGGCCATGGTCTTCAATTCTTCGAGCAGCGGATCTGGCTCGGCGGTGAAGAGTGTCAGTTGCAGCGCCTGTGGCATCACCGCGTCGCGCATCGATTTGCGCCGGGCGCGGGCGTCGCCTTTCTTCTCCAGGTCTTCGAGCACCTCTTCGGCGCGGCGCACCACCTGGCGCGGAATCCCCGCCAACTGCGCGACGTGGATACCGTAGCTCTTGTCCGCGCCACCAGGGACGATCTTGCGCAGGAAGACCACGTGGCCCTCCTCCTCGGCGACGGCGACGTTGTAGGCGCGCACCCGCGGCAGCATTCGCGTCACCTCCACCAGCTCGTGGTAGTGAGTCGCGAAGAGTGTCCGGGCGCCGCAGCGCTTATTGTTGTGCAGATATTCGACGATGGCGCGGGCGATGGCGAGGCCATCGTAGGTGCTGGTGCCGCGGCCGATCTCGTCCATGAGCACGAGGCTCTGGTCCGTGGCGTTGTTCAGGATATTGGCGGTCTCCACCATCTCCACCATGAAGGTGGAGCGGCCGCCGGCAAGATCGTCCGAGGCGCCGATGCGAGTGAAGATGCGGTCTACCAGCCCGATGCGCGCCGCTTCCGCCGGGACGAACGAGCCGATCTGCGCTAGCAGCGTGATCAGCGCGACCTGCCGCAGATACGTGGACTTGCCCGCCATGTTCGGCCCTGTCAGTAGCAGAATCTGCGCGTCGCCGGTCGCAAGCTGCGCATCATTGGGCACGAAGGCGGTCTCGCGCTGGCTCGCCTCCACCACCGGATGCCGCCCCGCGACGATGTGGATAGTGTCACTATCGTCCAGGTCGGGCCGGCAATAGTTCTGGCGCGATGCCACCTCCGCCAACGCCAGCAGCACATCCAACTCGGCCAGGATGCGCGCCGTTCGCAGCGCCGACTCGCCCCAGCGCGCCGCAATCTCCGCGCGCAACGCCGCGAATAGCTCCTGCTCCAGCCGGGCGCCTTTCTCCTGCGCGTTGAGGATGAGCGCTTCGTACTCCTTCAGATCAGGCGTGATGAACCGCTCACCGGTTGAGATCGTCTGCTTGCGGATATAGTCCTCGGGGACGCGGGCAAGCTGCGAGTTGGTGACCTCCAGGTAGTAGCCAAAGACCTTGTTATAGCCTACCCGCAGCGTCGCGATGCCCGACCGCTCGCGTTCACGCCGCTCCAGGTCGGCGACCCACTGCCGCCCGTTGCGCGAGGCGTCGAGCAGCGTATCTAGCTCGGCGGAGTAGCCTGGCCGAATGAAGCCGCCATCAGCCAGTGTCGCGGGTGGCTCATCCACCAGCGCC
>DAHUXT010000425.1 GCA_027307065.1 Ktedonobacteria bacterium | reverse complement strand
TGGGATACCAGCATCCGCCAGCGCGCGCATCATCAACTCACCGGAGCCGCCACCCGCGAGCACATGTATGGCGCTGACGACGGTTGCTGGCGCCTGTTCTGGCTGCCAGACCATCGGCACATCGGATCCTGGCGGCAGCACACTAAGATGCTGCTCGCCGCGCAGAATGCCCACGCGAACCCGCGTCTCGTAGACCGCAGAAAGCATCGAGGCGTCCAACACGTGGGCGGGTGGCCCGTCGGCGACGATGCTATTCCGGAAGAGCAGCAATCGCGGAAAGTAACGCGCCGCCAGATTCAGGTCGTGCAACGCCGCCAGCACGGTTAGTTTGCGTTCGGCGTTCAGCCGCCGCAGCAACTCAAGAACCTCGATCTGAAAGCGGATGTCGAGATGCGCGGTTGGCTCATCGAGCAGCAGAATAGGCGACTCCTGGGCCAGCGTCAACGCAATCAGCACACGTTGCCGCTCGCCGCCGCTCAAATCGTTGAACACGCGATCCGCCAGATGCGCAACTCCAGCGGCCGCCAACGCCGCAGCAATCGCTCGCTCATCGTCGCGGCGCGGAGTGCCGAAGAGGTCATGGTGGGGTGTGCGTCCGAGTTCCACGATCTGTCGAACTGTGTACGCAAACTGCACCGAGAAGTCTTGTGGGGCGACTGCCAACCTTCGCGCCGCCTCACGCCGGGAAAGCCGGACTAGCTCGTCGCCGTTGATGCGGACAATACCCATCTGGGGGCGAAGCGCACCAGCGGCCAACCGCAAGAGCGTCGATTTACCCGCACCGTTCGGGCCGAGCAGCGCCACCATTTCACCAGCGGCGATATCGAGCGTGATGTCGCGCACCACCGGAGTGCCGCTGTAGCCGAAGGTAACCGACTGAAACGAGAGCGCAGGCGATACCTGGTTGCTCTGGGGCCGTGCCATGGTGAACGTCCTCTCTACCATCGGTAGCGCGTCCCAGCGGCGCGTAGCAGCCAGAGGAAGAACGGGCCCCCTACCAGTGCTGTCAAGACACCCAACGGCAACTCCGCTGGAGCGACGAGAACGCGCGCCAGCAGATCGGCCACGACGACGAAAATCGCGCCAGCCAGCGCCGAAGCGGGAACGAGCAGCCGATGCCGTGGACCGAGTGTCAGGCGGCAGAGATGCGGCGCGACGAGGCCAACGAATCCGACAATGCCGCTGATCGAGACAGCCGCGCCCACGAGCAGCGCTGCCACCAGCACCGTAACCAGCTTGTAACGCTCGACCCGAAGGCCCAGATGCCCGGCCATCTCCTCGCCGAGCGCGAACGCATCGAGCGCGGGAGCCAACAAAACCCCGGCGACGATGCCCGCCACAACCAACACAGCCACCACCTGCGCCTGCGTCCACGACTCGACGCTGATGCTACCGGTGATCCAGCGATAGAGCGACACCAGGCGCAATCCCAGGCGATCGTTCAGGGTTATCAGCATGGTCTGCGCGGCCGTGAGCACGGCGCTCACCGCGACACCCGCGAGCAGCAGCGTGACAACCGGAGTCCGGTGGTTGCGTGTCGCCAGCAGGTACACGAGCCCCACCGCCAGGAGCGCGCCAGCGAATGCCAGCACTGCGATCACCCCAAAACCGAACCAGTACGCGGTGAAGGTTGGTGGCAGCACAAACGCGATAGTCGCGCCGAGCGCAGCGCCCGAGGAGGTGCCCAGTAGCAGCGGATCGGCCAACGGATTGCGCAGTAGCCCCTGAAACAGCACACCTGCCACGCCAAGCGCCGCGCCAACCAGCGCCGCGCCGACCACGCGAGGGAGACGATAGAGCAGCAGAATCGTCTCGTCCGAGGCAGGCCATATGGGCGTGAAGTGGATAATGTGTGTCTGATTGAGCAGAATTGCCGCCGATGTCAGCGGCGAGATAGACACCGCACCGTATGCGGCGGCAAACGCCAGCGCCACGAACAGCGCCAGCGCCAGCACCGGCAATGCGGCTGACCGCCACGACATGCGCCCACCCGATGGCTTCCATCGGCGGGGATTTCCCATACCGGACACGTGATTCGCGTCCGCCATATTGGGAGTGCGTTCGGTACTGGTCAGCCGCGTCACGTTTCGCACCCCTATTGGAAGAGTTCCGGATGGATCAACTTCGCCAGCTGTTCGAGCGCATCGACCAGCCGAGGGCCTGGCCTGGAGACGATATCCGGGTTGATGTTGTAGACGCGATGCGTTTTCACCGCG
>DAHUXT010000424.1 GCA_027307065.1 Ktedonobacteria bacterium | reverse complement strand
TGATGAGATCTATCCCGATGCCGAGTACATTCGGCTGGTGCAGGACAATCTCAACACCCATACCCTGGCCAGCTTGTACGAGGTCTTCCCGCCCAGCGAAGCGCGTCGGATTGCCAGCCGCTTCGAGGTGCATTACACCCCCAAGCACGGGAACTGGCTGAATATGGCCGAGATTGCGATCAGCGTTTTTGAGCGCGGCTGCCTTTCGCGACCCGTCGCCGACTTCGAGACGTTGGACCGGCGCGTCAAGACGCTGGAGGCTGAGCGCAATGCCGCTCGGTGCAGCATCCATTGGCAGTTCACCTCCCAGAAAGCGCGTACTAAACTGGTCGATCTCTACCCGGTCAAACAAACCTAAATCAACTGAGTACTAGATGTGTTCACGCACAGGCAAGTGATTCTAGCGGCTGATCCCGACAAGATGCATGCCTATTTCGCGACACCACGCGGGCTCTTCCGGGTATTTTTCTACGGTCCGTGCTCGCTATTCACAATGTATGTGATACCCGCCGCCGTGGCCCTTGTCAGTCCGCGCGGCCTTGGCCCCTATAGAATTCGATTGAAACGGATCTTTCGTCCCTGGATGCAGGTGCAGCCGACAATTTGCGCGCTGTTGCTGTTTAGCACGGTTGCCCAGACAGTTATGATGGCGCTTGGCATCTACGAGACGGAGAATCCGTTGTTCAGCCTGCTGTCGCTCATTCTGGTGCCGCTGCCCGCCCTGGCGACGTGGAGCTATTCATTCGTTGCATTGTCCGCTGGCAGCAGTCTGTCGCGGCTTCGCGCGGGCTGGGCAGCGGCGATACCTGGCATACTCGTGTACGCGCTGTTTTGGGATCTGCTATCCTTTATTCTCGGCAATCTTGGTTATCCGGTGCTGTGAACTGCAGTTTACAGAGCGCCGCATTGAGGGAGGGGCGATATGCCAGCGACTCGCCTGTTTGTCAGCCACAGCACCCAGGATAACGCCTGGTGCCGCGAATTGGTGACGGCGCTCAAGGCGGCGGGCTACGACGTCTGGTACGACGAGCAAGGGCTGACTGGAGGCGCGGTCTGGATCGAGACGCTGCAACGCGAGGTGCAGTCCCGCGATGTGTTCGTCATCATGCTGTCGCCGGAAGCGTGGGAATCACCGTGGGTGCAGGAAGAGGTGCGGCTGGCGCTTTCGACGCAGCGAACCATTCTGCCGGTCATGCTCAAGCCGACGCCGGTTGCGGGCTTCTTGATGACGCGCCAGTGGGTGAACGTCGCCGATGTCGATGCTGCGACGGGGGTACAGCGCGTGCTCGCGGCGCTCGGATCACCCGTCGTCTTCCCGGCCGCCCCTACGCCGAAGCAGATCACGCCCGCGCCACAGATCGTGCCGCCGATGCTCGCGCAGAAAGGCTTCATCGGGCGGATCATCGACGGTGTGGAAGTGATGACGCCGCCGCTCTGCCCCGTACCCGCTGGCCCGTTTCTGATGGGCACCGACCCCCGGCTGGAGCCAGAGGCCGCCGAACACGACGAGCTTCAGCGGCAGGTGGATGTCGCCGCGTTCTATGTCGGCACGTATCCGGTGACGGTGGCCGAATACGCCTATGCCCTGAAGGCGCAGAACATCCGCCCACCGGAGGCGTGGGCAACCCAGATGGCGCGTCCCGATCATCCCGTGACCCGCATTTCCTGGAAGGCAGCGCTCGCCTACGTGGCGTGGCTGGCGCGCGTGACGGGCGAGCCGTGGCGGCTGCCAACCGAGGAGGAATGGGAGAAGGCGGCGCGTGGCACGGACGGCAGAATCTACCCCTGGGGCAACGTGTGGGACCGCTCGCGGGCGAACACCGCTGAAAGCGGGCCAGGCGACACGACGCCCGTCGGCGCGTATCCCGCTGGGGCCAGCCCGTATGGAGCGCTCGATATGGCGGGCAACGTCGACGAATGGTGCGGCATTCCACCCGATTCGCCGTTGCTGCTTCCCGGCGCATGGGGCGGCGAACAGCGCAAGAGCATCGGCTATCTCAGCGGCGGCGGCTGGGACGAAGCCCCATCGTATACCCGCGTGGCCCACCGCAGCCAGCTCTTCATGGGCGAGAAGACCGACTCCACCGGATTCCGCCTGGTACGTCAGCCAACGGCCCCCTAGCGCCTATGCCTATGGTTGGCCCCCTCCCGACCAGCGGCCACCCTCCCCCTGCGAGGGGAGGGAATCTAGACCTGCCCCACGAGCCGGAATCTCCGACCGCACTCTGGA
>DAHUXT010000423.1 GCA_027307065.1 Ktedonobacteria bacterium | reverse complement strand
TGGGTGCTGTGGGTGGTTGGCTTCTTCCTCTTCGCTGGAGTCATCGCGCGCGAGCGTCCGTGGGCGGTTGGACTCGCCTTTGGCGTCTGGGCGCTCTGGTTCGTCGTCGGCGCGGCGGCCCAATATTACCGCTATGTCTGGGTCTCGTCGTGGGGCGAGCGCCAGCAGACGAAGTGGGTTGTCTTCGGCTTCCTGGGTATGTTGCTGGGCGTCTTTGCGGCGGTCTCATACCACGTCGCGTCGCTCATTGGGGTTGTCTCTGGCGACACGTCGATCGTGCTGCGTTTTGCGGCCGTCATCCTGCTCTGCGCCACCGCGCTGCTCGTCCCGTTGACTGTCGGCATCGCCATGCTGCGCTACCGGCTCTTTGACGTCGACGTGCTGATCAACCGGACGCTTGTTTACGGCTCGCTCTCTGTCACGCTGGCGCTGACCTATCTTGTGGCGGTGGTGCTGCTCGAAGTGCTCTTCAGCGGCATCAGCCAGCGGTCAACGCAGGGATCGGAGGTTGCCATTACGATCTCGACGTTGCTGATCGCGGCGCTGTTTCAGCCGCTGCGTGGCAGAGTGCAGCGCGGCATCAACCAGCGTTTCTACCGCAGCAATTACAACGCGTCGCAGACGATCGCGTCGTTCGCCGCGAAGCTGCCCAGCCTGGTCGATCTGGAGCAACTGCACGACGGGGTGCTTAGCGCCGTCCACGATACGATGCACCCCTCGTTCGCGACGCTCTGGATAGTCGGTGCGTCCCATGGCACACGCGCCAACGTTTCGGGTCAGCCAGACGATCATCGGGAGACGTAGCGGCACGATGGGGAGCTGTGATGCTTGCCGGGACGGTCAATAGTCGCGGAGCAGGCAGCAGGTCATGCAGGTGGCCCCGCCATCGCGGTTGAGCGTCAACTCCCGCCCTTCATACTGCCAGACGGTGACGCCCGCCTCGCGCAGCCTTTCTGTGGTGATAGGATTGCCCGCCATCGTGATGACATGGCCCGGCGCGATGGCCAGCGCATTGGGAGCGTGGGTCGCGAACTCGCTGTCTGGCACCTCTATGGTGCGGATGCCGTGCGCCTCGAGCAATTCGAAGAGCGGCACTGGCACAAGCGGCGCGTAGACCAGCGCCAGGTCATCCGCCACGGGGCTAATCACCGAGAGCAGATGCAAAATCTCGTCACGCCCGTGCCAGTGCGCCATATGCACCTGATGGATATTCTTGACGGTGTCCGCCAGCAGGTTGCGCACGCGCTGGTATCCGGCGTCGTTGGTGCGGTAGGTGCGCCCAATGACGAGCGTTTCCGGATTGAGCCAGAGTACGTCGCCGCCTTCGAGTGTCTCATCCCCTGCGAGCGCGCCAAGAATGGGAATGCCCAGTCGCTCGAACTCGCGCGCCAGTGCCGCTTCCTCGCCGCGCCGCAACCGCTTGCCCATATGCCCGACGATCGCGCCCGCATCGGTCACGAAACCAGGATCGGTCACAAAAATGGAGTCCAGCAGGGTTGGCTGTGGCTCGTCGGCGACAATCACCTCCACGCCCGCGTCGCCCAGCAGTTTGACCAGGCCCTCGTGTTGGCGGCGTGTCTCTTCCACATCCGGCGCAAAGTGATAGCCGAATTCCCGCCAGCGTGTCACATCCTCGGCGCGCTCGGTCGGCTTTCTCAGCAGCACGCGCTTCAATGGGGCTACCATCGATTGATTGCCATACGTGCGAGCCATGCGGCATTCCCCCTCTTGTGCGTTGCGACGCTATCGCCCGGTGGCGCTATGATCATTCCCGCAGAAAGTCTACCATGCGCCGCACGGGATGCCAGCTAACGCGCGCCCCACACCATCCGCAGCCGCGCAAACGCTTCGGCCTGCTGGGCGCCAGTCAAACAAAGGTTGACGCGGAATCCCTGCCAGCGCGGGTGCTCGTGGAGGAAGTGAGCGCCAGTCATCAACAGCACGCCCTGCTCGCGCGCCGCGGCCAGGATTCTTGCGTTGGTCAGCCGTTCACGGGGCGCTGCGGCCAGCACGTGGGGACCAGAATCCACCGGGGAGAAGCGGTATCCATGTGGGGTGAGTTCTTCCTCAGCCGCGGCGAGATTTGCCCGCAGCGCGGCCAGCACGGTACGGCGCCAGCGACGCAGCGGCCCCGGCACGTCCGCGGCAACCTCATCCCGCCACGCACGCCAGGCTGCCAGATAGGCAATCGCTACCGGCTCCGTGTTGCCAGATAGGGAGCCTACCAGCGCCTCGCCTAGTTG
>DAHUXT010000422.1 GCA_027307065.1 Ktedonobacteria bacterium | reverse complement strand
CAATGGCAATCGCACGCAGGAGCAACATCGTCCGGTGCGCGGCGGCCGTCCGTATGGTGGCTATCCGCAGTACAACGAGCAGCAGGGCGGACGTGGCTATCCCGACCAGCGCGATATGCGCTCGCCGCGAGATCGTCGTCCCCCGGCGTCGCCCGCATCGTACGCCGAACAGGCCGAGCGTGGGGGCCCGCTGAGCGGCCGTCGCAACCTTGGCAATCAAGGCGGTCGGCGCGGCGTGCCTGATACGCGTGGTGGTCGGACACCACGCGATGGAAATTCGATGTATACCCGCACTCCCTCGCCCGCTGGCGCTGAGAGCCGCTACGGCTACGGCCAGCGGCAGCCAATGCCTGCGACACCTGCCCGCACCGTTGAGGTGAATGGGGTGCTATGGCTCGGTGGCGGCCAGGGAATGTCGCCCGCCGAGCTGCTCGACGCGCGCACACTGCAGCCAGTCGCCCGGCTCAATCCTGAAGATGCGCGTCGCTTTGGGCTACGTTCTGGTGATCTCGTTGGGGGCATCGCAGAGGAGCGCAACGGTCGCCGCCAGGTGGTGCAGATCGAGCAGATTAACGACGCCGATCCTGAGAGCCAACGCGACCGCCCACTCTTTGAGCAGTTGACGGCTACCTTCCCCGAACGGCGCATTCGCCTGGAGCAGGGAGCACACCCGCCAGTCTCGACGCGGCTCATCGATCTGTTTGCGCCACTGGGCTTTGGCTCGCGTGCGCTGGTCGTGGCGCCACCAAAGACCGGCAAGACGACCCTGATTCGCGAAGCAGCCGAGGCGGTGCTGACGGGCTATCCCGACGCCGTGGTGATGGCGGTGCTGGTGGGCGAACGCCCTGAGGAGGTTACCGACCTGCGCGCCCGGCTGGAGCCACGTGGTGGTTTGGTCTATGCGGCCAGCTTCGACGAGGAGACCGAGCGCCATGCCTGGCTCGTTCAGGTGGCGGTCGAGCGGGCGAAGCGGGTTGCCGAGTCCGGGCGCGATGCGTTCATGGTGCTCGACTCGCTGACACGGCTGGCGCGTGCCGAGAATCTGGCCTCGCGTGGCGCGGGTCGCACGCTCTCTGGCGGTATTGACGCGCAGGCACTCGACACTGGTCGGCGGGCATTTGGTGCGGCGCGAAACCTCGACGAGGGCGGTAGTCTGACCATATTGGCCACCTGTCTGATCGACACCGGCAGCCGGATGGATCAGGTCATCTTCGAAGAGTTCAAAGGCACCGGCAACATGGAGCTGCACCTCTCGCGTGAGTTGTCGCAGCGGCGGCTTTTCCCCGCGGTGGATGTCATCAAATCTGGCACACGCCGCGAGGAAATGCTGTTGACGCCCGAGGAGCTGCGTGCCACGACGGCCCTACGCCGCCGGTTGGCCGATGTGCAGCCCGCCCAGGCAACACAGCAATTGCTCAACGTGCTGGAGCGCACTACGTCGAACGCGGCGCTGCTTCAGGCGCTCGAACAGAGTGGCTGGCTGACCAGCACCCGGTAGCCCTTGAAGCAACTCTCTATTTCTGGCCTCCCATCATGCCTGGATGGGGGGCCACTTTCTATTTGCCGCCCTCAGCGGATGGCAATACGCAGACTGATGGAATATTGCAGGGAGCACGAGGCGCAACTACAGTACAGTCACATGACCCATTACGCGTGTGGCTCACTTATGGCTGGCTTTCGAGGGTGGTATAGACGCGATAGCGCCCGAAGATGTAGGACAGGTGATAGAGCCGATGACTCGCGGCGGCATACGCCAGGAATGTGGCCTCGATAGACGATCCGTGAGAGAGGACGTAGGGCGCGTGCGGGTCGGCCTGCACAGTGGCATAATAGGCGGGATACCGCGTCAGCCCGGGCTGGGCATAGTCGCCGACCACCCCGCAGATCAGGCGCTCGCGCGTCGCGAATATCATCAGATCGCACGTCCAATAGTCGGAATAGAACCGTGTGATGCCGTGGCTGAGCAGCGCATGGGCGAACCGGAGGTCTTTCTGGTCGGCAACCAGCGCATCAGGCACAGCCTGCACGGTGCCGACCGCTCCGAGCACCAAGCTGGCGGCTAGGGCCATCCCCGCAATTGGTCGCCAGGGGTGTCGCGGCAGCGTCTTGCCGGAGGGCGCCCACTCCACCAGTGGCCAGAGCAGCGCGGGCAGAACGACCAGTAGCCCGATCATGTAGCGCCCGGAATTCACGTTGTTGGCTGCCGTCGGGCTCACCATATACGCCGCGATTGTGAGCCACGCGGTCAGCGCTAGCAGCAGGCGCGCA
>DAHUXT010000421.1 GCA_027307065.1 Ktedonobacteria bacterium | reverse complement strand
TCGACGCTGATCTTCACCAACGTGCGCTCGGCGACCGAGCTCTGGTACCAGGCGCTGCTCGGCGCGCGTCCCGACTGGGCGGGCCAGATCGCGCTGCACCACGGCTCGCTCACGCTGGAAAGCGCGCCCAGCGAGGGCACCAGCGCCATCATGCGGATTCCGTCCATCTCACCGGCGAGCCAGCCAGTTTCACCCGCCAAAACGCCCGGCGATCTGAAAGACGAGGCGGAGCAGCGCGCCTGATCGCCCTATCGTCCGGTGTGGCCACGCTCATCAAATTCTCAGCGTTTCCCAATCATTGGGTGCTACCGTCACGGTATCAACGTTCCGCAGGATGGAACGAGACGCTGAGAGGAGCGTGAGGGAAAATATGGAACCGCATGAACTGATGCACCATGGCCCGGGCTGGTTTGGATTTTGGCATGCTGGCCCACCGGGACTTTTCTGGCTGGTACTGCCCGCGCTATTCGTGCTGCCATGGCTGGCGCTGCTGGCGGTGCTGCTCTGGTCATCGCGCCACGCGCTGCTGGATCGCCTCGGCATGCGGCCAGTGGGATCTGCCGCCAGTATGCAGGGGCAGCGCTACACACATGACGCGCTGGGCAGCGACACCGACAACACAATGCGCGTCGAACGCGGAGATAGCGACTACCGCCGGGCGTACGACGCCACGGACGACGACGCGCCTGAGGAGACCTTTCGGCCGCGCCCGGACACCCCGATTGACTGGAGCTAGCGAACGCGCGCTTTCAGATCGGCGATGGCGGTTTGCGTCACCTCCAGATCGGCCTGGAGCAGCGCCTGTTTATAGGCCCGTACCAGCATCTGGTATTCGAGCAGGCGTGGGCGGCGGCTGGGACGGTCGCCATAGTCGCTCAGGGCGCGCTCCATATCGGCCAGTTGCGCGTGGAGCGCGTCTTCGTGTTCTTCCAGGTGGCGCAGCGCCGTGGCATCCGATGTCTGGCCGCAGAAGAAGAGGCGCGTCAAAAACTCGTCTTTGGTAAAGCGCGATGGCACCGGCTCCGCCAGCCAGGCGTCGAGTGCGGCGCGGCCCTCCGGGGTCAGCGAGTAGACACGGCGGTTAGGCCGTCCCTCTTGCTGGATGGTCTCAGATGAGACGAGTTTGCGCCCGGCCAGCGCCTTGAGAGTGGTGTAGATCTGGCTGTTGCCAGCGTTCCAATATGTCGCCAACGACCGGTCGAAGGCGCGCTTGATATCATAACCCGACATCGGGTGCGCTCCGAGCAGTCCCAGAATGATGTAGTGGAGCGTTCCCCGGCCATTGGCAGCGCCAGTCTCGCGAATATCATCCTGGGTATCTTCACGGGGAACGTCATACGGCGCTATGTCAGGCATCGCGCTCGCGCCTCTTCTCTAGCTACCTGTGCCTACCTGCGGTGAACCTCTTTGCCGCCCGGGCCACGACATCTCCAGATGGTGCTATCTCCATCCCATGATAGCACTCTCGCACACTCCAGGGAGCATCCGTCTCTGACTTGGGGAAAACAGCGCACCGGCCGGGCAGCAAATCCTCCATCGCGAGCGCGCAATCATCTGCGCACCCCAGAAGGCCGCTAGCCTGCCGGTGCAGTGCCGACGCGAGTGATCTCTACGATCAGGCTGCGTCGGTCGAGTCGGTAGAATCCGTAGACTGAATGGAGCTTGCGCTTGCCCGATGGTTTTCGTTGTCGTCGCCATCTTCGCTGACGACATTGAGGGCTCGCTCGATCTGAACTCGCCGGGCAGCACGCTCGCGGCGCAGTAACTCCCATAGCATCTCGATTTCGACGCTGATGGCGCGGATGCGCGCGGCGTTGGCCACACCCAGCATAGGGCGACCGACCGACCGGGCATAGAGTTTCTGGCGCTCACGAGTGAGCTGTTGAATGCGAGCGAGGGTGCCGTTCTGCGCATTCCTGCGCGCTTCGTCACCCAGCGTGCCCTCGACAACGATTGCTTCGAGCGGCGACAGTTCCGTTTTACGGGCTACTGTCCTCATGCCATCACCTCCGAAAATGTGGCTTGAGTGGTGCTAGCTCGGGAATGAGCCAGCGTGCCCCAGGTGCCGCCCTGGTTACAGCACTTAAGACGAGTCGCGCGCCAAACGGCCACAGTTCCCGCCAACTCTCCTTGTCTGTTTGGTGGATGGGGTGATGGCGCATTTGGGCCAGCCCATATCTGCCTGTTTCCGCGGTCTGGTCGGGCCACGAGAGATATAGAGCAGCCCCACTCCCGGCGACGTCCATTGGCCGAGAGTGAGGCTGATCCGC
>DAHUXT010000420.1 GCA_027307065.1 Ktedonobacteria bacterium | reverse complement strand
AACGCGGCCCTCAATTTACGCAAACTCGCCGCCAGTTCGTCGGAGAGTCAAAACGCCTGTGGAGAGGCAAGCGCTGGCCTGGGCCTCATGGTCCCGGTGAAACTCGCCCCGCTGAAGCAGGAACCAGATACGTGCGATGCTTCGGCATAAAACGGTAAATTCTGGAGGACGGAAAGAAGAGGCTTGAGTCGTGTCTACAGGATCAATGGTGATGTCGCTCGCGGACCCCTCATATCGGCGAGCGCTAGAGAATGGGCTGCTGCTACGCTGGTCGACCGCACAGGATGCCGAAGGATTTGCGCGGTTATGCGCCGATGTCTTTCGCGATGAAGCGGCAGACCCGCCCAATGTGTGGTTTGGCAACTGGATCCACGACATGATGAGCGGCAGACATCCGCTCACTGCGCCAGGCGATTTCGCGCTGGTGGAGGATACAACTACCGGCGAGATCGTCGCGGGCGCGGTGCTGATGCGCCAGACGTGGGACTACGACGGCATCGCCATCCCGATTGGGCGGCCAGAGGCAGTAGCGACCAGAGAAGCGTACCGCAACCGTGGGTTGATTCGCGCCATCTTTGGCCTGCTGCATGCCCGCTGCGATGCGCGTGGCGACCTTGCCGTCGGCATCACCGGCATCTACTCCTACTACCGCCAGTTCGGCTATGAATACGCGCTCGATCTCGGCGGCAGCCGCAGGATTCCGTTCAGCGCGATTCCGGCACTGGCAGAGGGAGCGACGGAGCCGTATACGTTGCGTGTTGGGACGCTGGACGATCTCCCCGGGATCATGAAACTCTATGAGCGCGACCGGGCACGGGCGCTCGTCTCCACGGTGATTGACGAGCCAACCTGGCGCTGGATCATTGCTGGCATGTACCCCGATACCGACGAGAACTGGCAGACACAGCTCATTCTCGATGGCAATCGCCGCATCGTCGGCTACGTGCTGGCAGCGCGAGCGCGCTATGGCAATATGGTCGTCATACGCGGGCTGGCGGTCGACGAGGGCGTGCCGATGACTGGCGTTCTGCCCTCGGTGCTGCGGGCGTTTGCCGCGCAGGCGCCCACTGTGCCCGCGCCACATCCACGCACACACACACCCACACTGCTGAGTCTGGCGCTTGGCCGCGCGCACCCTGCCTATGACGCGCTATTCGCCGCCTGGCCCGTCGCGGTTGTGCCGCCCTATGCGTGGTATGTGCGGGTGGCAGACCTGCCGCGTTTCATCAGGCATATCGCGCCTGCGCTGGAGCGGCGGCTGATTGGCTCCCCTGTCGATGGCTTCACCGGCGAGGTGAAGGTGAGTTTCTATCGAGGCGGTCTGCGGCTCACCTTCGAGGCAGGCAGGATCATCACGGCGGAAGACTGGCAGCCAAATCACTGGGACCCCGGACACGCGGGATTTCCGTCGCTGGTGTTCCTCAAGCTCCTCTTTGGCCACCAGAGCCTCGCCGACCTGCGGACAGCGTATCCCGATGTCTGGGCGAACGACGCGGCGCAGACGCTGCTGGCGACGCTCTTCCCGGCGCGGGTTTCGTGGGTGCTGCCGCTGGATTAGCGTGCACGTCATGAGGAACAGACCGAGATGCCCGAACTGGAACGCGACGACATCGAGGCGCTAGCACATGCGGTCTTTGGGCCGAAGTGTCGCGTGCTGGCGTGGCATTCCCTCGAACAGCGCGACAGCCACTCGGTCATCTTCGCCACGCTGGTCTTTCCGGCGCGGGTGGTCGTGCTGAAACTGGCCGATGCCGATTCGACGCGTCCACCGTTTGCGCGCGAGGCGTCCATTCAGCAGCGTGTTGCCCGCGAGACATCGGTCCGGGTCTGCGAGGTGCTGGCGGTGGACGACTCGTGCCAGCGGTTCCCCTGGCGTTATCTGATGATGGCGCACGCGCCGGGGATGGGCTGGCGCGACGGCCTGGCGCGGATGTCGCCCCGCGCTCGCTCCAGCATTTTCCGCCAATTGGGCGAGTCCACCGCCGCGCTGCATACCCTGGACTATCCGAACTTTGGCGAGGTGGACAGCACCCTGCCTCAACACGGAGAGGGAAATCCCAATGCTCTCGCTTCCGCGCTCATAGCCCGCGCACGTCGCCGGATCGCGAATCCCGCCCACGCCGATCTCTGCGCATCAGTGATCGAGGCGCGCGCCCGCGAATTCGACATGAGTACCCGTCCGCGCCTGACGCATGAAGACCTCAACCCGACGAATCTGCTGCTGGTGCCAGGGGACACCGACGACGACTGGCGCATCTCCGCGATGCTCGACTTCGGCAGCGCGTGGGCGGGCTGCCCCGAAT
>DAHUXT010000041.1 GCA_027307065.1 Ktedonobacteria bacterium | reverse complement strand
TCCTGCTGCGGCGCGTCGCCAACGCGTTACCACTGGAACATTACCTGCCGCTCTCAGCGCCCGCACTCTATTTTCCCGATCTGTTACGTGCTATCTCGCGCGCGAAGGACAGCCTGATCGACCCGGATGAGTACGCCACCACCGCTCAGGTCATGTTCGCGGGCGCAGCTAGCCCTGAAGAACGCCTTGCCGCCGAACGCGCCCAGGAGGTCGCCACTGTCTACGCAGCGTATCAACAGGCGCTCGCAACCCGCGGTGACGCCGACTTCGGTGATCTCGTGCGGCTGACCGTGCGGCTTTTTCGGGAGCACGATGAGGTATTGGCCGCGATTCGCGAACAGTACAACGCCGTGCTCGTGGACGAGTTTCAGGATATCAACCGGGCGATGGGCGTCTTGCTGCAACTGCTCGCTGGCGAGGACGGCACGCTTTGGGCCGTCGGCGATGCCGATCAGGCAATTTACCGCTTCCGCGGCGCGTCGCCCGCCAATATCGCAGAGTTCACCCGCGAGTATCGTGATGCACATATTCATCATCTCAGCGGCAATTATCGCTCGACACCAGCCATTATCAGCGCGGCGGATAGCATCGCGAAGGCCCTGCTCCCCGGCGATATCCGCGCGTCGCTCCGGGCGATCCGTGTTGATGGTGAAGAGACGCAACAGGTGACGCTCGCCACCGCACCCGACGAAGTCGCCGAATACGCAGGATTGGCGCAGGCCATCGTCGCTCGCAAGCAGGCAGGACGTTGCTGGCGCGATCAGGCGGTTCTCTGCCGCACACGCAGGCAGGCGCGCGCTGTTGTCGACGCACTGCAACAGCTAGACATCCCCACTCGCGTGGCCGCGCCGCTGCTCGATCAGCCGCTCATTCGCGATGTGCTCGCGGTGCTATCGCTGCTTTCAGAGCCTGCGGGCGCTGGGCTGCTACGGGCGGGCGATCTGGACGGCCACCGCTTTAGCCGTGATGAGGCGCGCGCTGTGTTGGCTGTGGCACGCGAGCAGCGGATTCCCGCTCGCACGGTACTGACAAACCGACTCAACCAGGTGACAGGCCTATCCACCGCGGGAAGGCGCGGCTTAAGAGCGCTGGGCAAGTCGCTGGTAGACCTGCGTACCGCGCCCGATGTGGCGACTGGGCTGGCGCGTTACTTCTTTGCGCGCACCGATCTTGGCTTTACCGCGATACGTCACTCGGAAGCGGGCGACGCCGACACGCGCACGCGATCGGCTGGCCTGAGCCACCTGGTCACGTTGGCTCGTCTCTTCGACGATTCGCAGCGTGTGGATGACAACGAGCGCGAGTCCGCGAAGGGCGCCAACGCCGATTGGAGCGGCTTTCTCGAATACGTGCGGGTGCTGTTCGGCACACCACAGGGTCGCGCCGGGGTCGAAGAAGAGCCAGTGGCGGGAGGCCTCGACGCGGTTTGGGTGTTGACGGTGCATGGCAGCAAAGGGCTGGAGTTCCCGGTTGTGTATGTTCCGGGGCTCGCAAACGGGCGCTTTCCGGCACAGCGTCAGTGGGAGCGTGTGAAGCCGCCAACATTGCCGAGCGACGAGCCGACCGACACAGCGCATGATGAGGAGGAAACATGCCTCTTCTACGTAGCGATTACCCGCGCCCGCGACGAACTGATTCTGAGCCGTCCCGAACGCATCGGGCGGCGACAGATGCGCCCGTCACCGTTTCTCGCTCCGATCGAGCGGCGGCTGGATCGTGACCTACTGCGTCTGGAGTGGCCCGGAGTGCGCTCCGATGAAAAACGTTCCGAACGCGTCGCGGACGACGGCCACATCGGCAACAGCCAGACGTCTAACGGTGACGACACGTTGAGCATCGCCGCCATCGAGACGTATGCGCGCTGTCCGCGCCAGTACGCCTACCGATATGTCGAAGGGCTGGAGTCAAGTGACGGCAATCTGCCGCGGATGCGGCGGGGAATCCTCGAAGCGCTCCGGTTGTTCCATGGCGAGCGCGACGATGGTGCAGCTCACGTTGCCGACGACGCGCTGGCACAGGCGCTCGCGCGGTTCGATGATGTCTGGAGAACTACCCCGGCATCAACCGTCGCCGAACCCTCGGTGATGGTTGAAGAGGATACCGTTGAGCGTCCCTTCGGAGATGTCTACCGTCGCTATGGACGCGGCATCATCGAACGCGCCTGGAACGAATTGAAAGGACACCCTGAACAAGGCGGCGGACAGGTCGTCTTTGACGAAACAGTCGCTATCCCGCTTGGCAGGCGCACAATCTCCCTCACGGTTGACCGTGTCGAACGGGCGCCCGCCGTGGGAAGTTCCGTGCCGAGACACCCAGGGCAGCCAACGCCGACGCGCTACGTCCGTGATAGGTTGGGGGCGGCGAGTGACCGGCCAGATCTACGGGCGCTGATTTACACGCTCGCGGCAGAACAACAGTCGGCTCCAGGTGTGCCGGTCGAGGTCAGTCAGCGCAACATGACGACGGGCGAGCGCGATCCGGTGGTGCTGCGGCCACGGCAGCGTGAATCATTGCAGGACGAGCTGACGTCCGCGCTCGAAGGGATGTTGCGGAACGACTATTCGCCCCGGCCCGAGGCGCACCGTTGCCAGAGTTGCCCGTTCCTGCTCATATGTCCCGCACAATAGTTGCTCATGCATCTTCGTGTAGGCGTGTGGGGACCAAGTTCATGGAGAAGGTGGATCATGACGAATACCGAAGTGCACGTTTGTTACATCGAGCAGTTTCCCTATCAACTACCACATCGCGACGCGGCGGAGTTGCGTCCGTGCGGGCACTGGGCGTGTCCGCCACACACCATCACCTACTACGGCACCGGCGAGGGAAACGACATTCGCGAGGGTGACTATTGCATGGTCTGTTACGAGCGCGCTCTGCCAGGAATGTGCCCAGATCGTGTGTTACGCACGGCGATTTCTGCGCAACCTGAGTAACCTACGCGTCCCAAAAGTCACCGTCGTAGCGGGCGTTGCACGACACTACCATCGATGCTTGCAAGTGTCGGTCTACCCGCCAGGGCCATGGCTGTCGCCAGTTCGTCGCGCAAAAGCTCCAGCACATGTTGCGCGCCCTCGGCTCCCGCCACCGACAGCCCCCACAGCACCGCACGACCAACAAATACCGCGCGCGCTCCAAGCGCCAGCGCCTTCAGCACGTCGGTGCCGCGCCGCACCCCGCCATCCAGATAGACCTCGCATCGTCCCGCAACGGCCTCTGCCACTTCGGGCAGCGCATCGATGGTTGCCGCGACAGTGTCGAGCTGCCGCCCACCATGATTGGAGACGAGCACTCCATCGATACCGCGCTCCGCGCAGAGCGACGCATCCTCGGCCGTCAAGATGCCTTTCAACACCAGCGGCAGCGACGTGATCGAGCGCAGCCAGTCGACATCGTTCCAGGTGATTGCCGCGCCGTCGGCCGCACCATCGATGGCGGAAGGCAGCGGGTCGCGAATGAAATTGCCTGTCAGTGGCCAATCGAATGTCGCATCGCTTCGGGCGTGGCGCTCCTTCTGGCCCCACCGCGACGAGTCTACGGTCAGCGCGATAGCTCGATAGCCCGCCACCTCCGCTCGCCTGATGAGCCGCTCAGCATGCGCTCTGGTGTGGCTGGAGAAGTACAACTGGAACCAGAGTGGGCCAGTCGCCGCCTGGGCAATTTCTTCCATCGTTCGCGTAGATTCGGTGCTGGCGGCCATCAGCGTGCCGAGCGCGCCAGCCGCCCGTGCCGTCGCACACTCGCCGTCCTCGCAGGCGGCGCCATGAATCGCAGATGGGGCAATGCAGATGGGCATCGCGACGGGAGATCCCAGTAGCGTGGTCGCCATGTCGATTGAAGTCACATCTACCAACACACGCGGCCGCAGCCGTATGCGCTCGAATGCGGCGCGATTTTCCCGCAGCGTGACGGTATCGTTGGCGCCGTCGCTGTAGTAATCCCAGACGGCAGGATGCAACCGCTCCTGTGCAAGAGCTTCATACTCGAACACGTTGATTGGCCGCATCGCAATCCCTCCGCGCAGTAAATGCCTGTGAAGCGCGTTAGTGTTGCAAGCCGCTCACCACACGAGCGTACTTGTCAGCGAGCGCCTGCGCAGAATCGCGAGAAGGCGACTCCGCCAGCACGTGGAAAAGTGGCCGGTCGGCATCCGGCAGGACGAGCACCCACTCTTTGCCCAGGTCTATCTTCACGCCGTCGATAGGGCTGCCACGCTGCGACCGGTACTGCTCGCTGAGCATGCGCATGACCTTGCCCTTGTACTCCCACGGACAATTCACCTGAGTGCGAATCATGTGATACGGCGGCAGTTGCGCGACGACGTCCGAGAGCTTCGTCTCGTAGCGCGCGAGCGCCTCCAATAGCTTCATGAGCGCGAACATGCCATCGAAGGCGGGATGCAACTGCGGGAAGACAAAGCCGCCGTTGCCGTCGCCTACCATCACCATGTTGTCACGCGTCGCGGCGCTGGTGAGTGCCTGCGGCATCACCTTGGTGTAGACTACTTTGCCCTTTTGGCGTTCCGCGACCGTCTCGACGACACTCGGCGCCGTCACGGGGATGGCAACCGTCCCGCCGTCGCGCCCGCGCAACATCAGTTCCGCCATCGTCGCCAGCAGACGACCACCGTCGAGAAGATGCCCGCGATCATCGACGACGTAGATGCGTTCGCCAGCCGTATCGATGCGCACGCCAAGGTCCGTCTTGAGTGTCCCGGTTATCGCCGCCAGCACCTCAATATCGCGATCGAACTCGTCATTGGTGCGTGAATAGCGTAGCGGATCACGCGTCGCATTTAATGCGATGACATCAGCACCAATCTCGTTGAAGATCGACGATAAAGGGTTGACGCTCGCGCCGTGGCCGTAATCCACTACAATGCGAAACTGGCGCTTACGCATCAGGTCAAGATCAATATTGCGCAGGAAGGCCGCCGTATAGCGTGGTATCACCGCCTGCGCATACTGAATCTGCCCAATGTCGTCCAGGTATACCCGGCGGAAGTCCTCACGGAAGAAGAGGTTTTCGATCTTGCGTTCGGTGCCCTTGCTGATATCCTGACCCTTCTGGTCGAAGAACTTGACGTCAACCGTCCGCGGATCAAACGGCGAAAGGCGGATATGCACACCGCCCGTCGCATCGGTCGTCCGGACGTAGAAGCGTGCCACTGGCAGCGGAACATCCTCCAGATCCCAGACGTTGATGCCAGCCGAGGGCAGCCCGGAAATAATAGCGCGCTTGATCATGCGGGGTGTGCGGTGGGCATCGCGATTCACACAGACCGTTGCGCCCTTCGAAAGCACGGCGCCAAACGCGGCGCCCAGACGAGCGGCAAAATCTGGCGTGATGTCAACGTTCACCAGTCCGGTCACGCCGTAGCGTCCGAAGAGCGCGCGGCGACCTTGCGAGCCCCAGATGATGCTGCTTGCAATGACTGCGCCCGTCTCGATCTCTTTATTCGGCCAGAGCTTGACGCCGGCCTGCACGATCGCGCCCTCGTTCACCACCGAGTGATCGCCGATGACCGCGCCCTCGAAAATCACCGCCTTGCTCTTGATGCTGTTGGCCGACCCGACCAGCGCGCCGCGCAACTCCGCTCGCTCGCCGATGTAGGAGTTGTTCCAAATGACGCTGCGATCAATCTGCGCGTGCGAGTCGACGATGGTCTGCGCGCCCACCACGCTGGGTCCGTGGATGACAACACCGCTCTTGATGGTGGCATCGTGCCCCAAAAACGCGGGACCAAACACCCTGGCATCGTCGGCGATTTCAACGCCTTCCTCGACGTAGACCCGGTTGCCGATGTCTTTGCCGGGAACAGGCAAATCAACCTGCGCCTGAAGAATGTCGGAATTCGCCTGCATGTAGGTGGCCAGATTGCCGATGTCGCACCAGTAGCCCTCAGCGACGAAGCCATAGATGGGGTCGCCCTTCTCGAGCATCATGGGAAAGAGTTCCTGGCTGAAGTCGAATGGCGTATCTTTTTCGAAGTAGCTGAAGACCTTTGGATCGAGCACATAAATGCCGGTATTGATCGTGTCGCTAAAGACCTCGCTCCAGCTTGGCTTTTCGAGGAACTGGCGGATATGGCCGCGATCATCGGTGATGATGACGCCGTATTCGAGCGGATTGGAGACATGCGCGAGGGTCAGTGTGGCCATCGAGCGATTATCCATGTGAAACTTGATAATCTTGCTCAGGTCGAAGTCGGTGAGGGCATCTCCGCTGATGACGAGAAACGGCTCGTCGAGAAATTCTTCGGCGTTCTTGACGCTACCCGCTGTGCCGAGCGGAACTTCTTCGCGGGAATAGTTGATGTGCATGCCGAACTGTGAGCCGTCACCAAAGTAGTCTTCAATGGCGCTGGCCATGTATTGCACTGTCACGATCACATCGTTGATGCCGTGGCGCTTGAGCAGATTGAGGATATGCTCCATGACCGGGCGCCCCACGATTGGCACCATCGGTTTCGGGCGCGAGACCGTCAGGGGTCTCAATCGGGAACCTTCGCCGCCAGCCATGACTACAGCCTTCATAACGCCTGCCCTCCCTCAATCACCGACTTTCCTGATCCCTCGCAGTGCATAATTGAAGCGATATGCAGTGAATGCCAGACTACGCCTGTTGTGAAGAGTCGACATTCATCAAAATTGGCTGGAGAATGATGCGGGATACAAATATTGCGAGCGCCGTGGTCCCGCCGAGGCGCTTCTTCCCTGTCGCCATGAACCGCCTGCCTGGACACCTGTCGATCTCTTGCGGTTTGGGTAGGCGGAAGCAGTGAAACACAGAGTCAGAAGAGCGTTTCCGTCTTGGCGCCGAAAATATCATCCCTCAGTTTCTATGCTACCACATGAATCCAATCCAGGCATGGTCGCGTCGGCTCGACGATAGCCCACGCGAATGGTCGTCACATCGCGACGCATGGCGTAGCTGCAGTATACGAAAGCATACGAAAATGAGACGGACAATGGAGTTACCCATCTTCCGTCTCGTTGTATGGAACCTAAGATCTATGTGCGATTGACTACGAGCGAGCGCGAAACGACTAGTTCAGGCAGCCCGGGCCACCCATGAGATCGATCCACTCGGAGGTCTGCCGCTGCTCGGTGCGCCACGAATGCTCAACTTCATAACGCTCTTGCAGCGTAATCAGGCGAAGCGCCTCCTCCAGGGTGAATCCAGAATCCAACAAGGCATCAATCAGTAAGTCTTCGTACTGACGCATGACGACACCTCCCATGTATGTAAGCCCACGGGAGGAAGCAGGTCAGAGCGTTGCGTGCGGAGTAGGTATGGACGAAACGGCGCAACGCCGCTCTGCTCCCGACCCGTAGAATCCGTTTTCTGGCATGTATCGCATAGTGCGTACCTTGAGAATGAATGTGCTGTGATTGTGACGACCGAGCACCTGTCTAACCGACTCTTCGCCGAACCGGCGATCGAGCTGATAGACTGCGATACATGTGCCTCGCCTCAAGTTCACGGCGAAGGCGCCAGATCGAAGCACTTCCTCGTGCGTCTAATACTTCATACGCGGAAGTGGCACAAAAGTTTTGCGGATGAGCGTGTTTTCAGGACGTTCGGGCTACTTCAAAGTAGTGTGATCGCGGTGAAACATTGAGGCGTCGCAACATCGTATCATGCGCGCGCCATTCCTCCGCATCCGCCAGCGCAGGCAGCAGGTGCGCTCCGCTCCCCACGCCGTAGCGCCGGTCGAGCGCCAAGCGCAACATGTGATCGGCAAAATGCGGGTTCTTCGGCAACAGCGAGCCGTGGAGATATGTGCCGTAGGTGTTGCGGTAGACGCAGCCTTCACGGCCATCCTCACTGTTATTGCCGTGGCCAGCGAGCACCTTGCCGAGTGGTTGTGCCCCGCCGCCCAGATAGGTCCTCCCACCGTGATTTTCGAAGCCCACCAGTGTGCTTTCGCCCCAGGCCAGCGCAACGTTTCCGATGCAGCGCGCCACCTTCTTGCCTTTGTGAATTGTCCAGGCATCGAAGATCCCAATGCCCTCCAGGTCTGGCCCTTCGGCGGGGTGATAATACTTCGCCAGCAGTTGGTAGCCGCCGCAGACTGCCAGCACCGGCATGTCCGCCTCGACCGCACGCATGAAGCCATCTGCCTTCACCTCGCGCAGATCGCGCGCGACCTCATCCTGCTCTTTATCCTGGCCCCCGCCGATGAAGAGCATGTCATAGGCATCTGGATCGAGTGGCTCGCCAATTTCCAGCGGAGTCACCTGCAACATGACACCGCGCCAGGCGCTTCGCTGCCGCAGCACGATGATGTTGCCCCGGTCGCCATACATATTGAGCTGGTCGGGATAGAGATGGCCGAGTCGCAGCACTGGCCCCTCTGATGGGCCCGATTCAGCGTTCATCGACGTGTTGGACTCAGACATCTTTCTGCTCCCAATACTGTGTGGCATATCCCCGTCGCGCAATTTCGGCACGCACCGCCAACATCGCCGTATAGGTCGGCACGATGTAGAGCGTTTCGCCCGCCGGAACATGCGCTAACGCGGCGGTCAACGCGGCGCCGATATCAGACTCGACGGTATCAGGCGGCGATCCCGCGTACTTGAAGCGGAGCGCCAGATCATAGGCGCGCGTCCCAGAGGTCGTCACGCTTGCGATGCCACGAGTCACCTGCTCGAAATCAGCATCCCAAATCCACGAGACATCTTCGCCATCGGCGGCTCGATCGTTCAAGATGAATAACAGGTGGTGCCGTGCTGGGTCCTGCCCAAGCGCGCGCAGCACCTCGTTGAGGCCGGTGGGATTCTTCGCGAGCAACAAATGGGCCGCGCGTTCGCCCATGACGATACGTTCTGCGCGCCCAAAGGCGGGTGTAAACTGGTCGAGCGCGGCGTGAATCGCTGGGAGGTCGGCACCCATGACCATTCCCGCTGTCGCGGCAGCGAGCGCATTATAGACGTTATAGAGGCCAGGCAGATGCACCGTCGCCTCGGTCGCGCCGAGCGGCGTTTCGAGTGTGAATCGCGATCCTTCGAGCCCGGAGAAGCCAACGTGCCGCGCCCGGACGGATGGTTCGGGCCTGGAGTATCCACACGCTGGGCAGTGCCAGTGGCCGATATGACTATAGAACCGCTCGTCGAAGGTGAGCAACTGACGGCACCGCGGGCACGTCCGCGTATCGACGACATGGACGCGCTCGGCATCGTCTTCGGCGGTAGGGGCATCCTCGATGCCGAAGTAGTAGACTGTGCTGCCAGCCGGACGCGCATCCGCCAGCGCCGCCACAGCCGGATCATCGGCATTGAGCAGCAGCACCGTCGTCGCGGGCAGCTTGATCAGCGCATCGCGCCACCGTTCAGCAACCGTATCTACCTCCCCGTAACGATCGAGTTGGTCGCGGAAGAGATTGGTGACCAATATCGTACGCGGCTGGAGTTCCGCTACCACCTGCGGGAACGCCGCCTCATCCACTTCAAAGACGCCGGCTGCATCGCCGTCGTCGCGCAGCTTGCCGCTAAACGCCGCGTGTGCCATCAGCGAGGTGGCGATGCCACGCGCCAGATTCGACCCCTCGCGATTACGCCATACACGCAGTCCAGCCTGCCGCAGCACATTCGTTACCAGGCCGCTGGTCGTCGTCTTGCCGTTCGTGCCCGTCACCACAATGTTACCGTGGCGCATCTGCGCGCCAAGGTGGGTGGTCATATGCGGATCGACATAGCGCGCAACAAGCCCTGGCAAACTGGTCCCCCCGCCCAGGCGCAGCCGACGCAGCAGTGTACCCGCCACCCGACCTGTGGCAATGGCGGCGCTGGCGCGCAGTCGATAGCGCACACGATCGCGCGGAACAGGAGGTGGCGGCGATGTTGGACGACCTTTGGAAGAAGGCACGGAAACTGGCTGCTTCATGACTGTATTTGTCGCTCCCTCAGCAATCGTTGCACATTCGAGATCAGCACTTCATCAGGGCAAGGCTTCGTGAGATATCCACGCGCGCCTAGTTCGAGCGCCTGGCGGTGATGCTTCTCGGCGGCACGCGATGTCAAGATCAGCACGGGCACCTGGGCCAGCGTTTCGTTCGCTCCGATCACCGCGAGCAACTCGAATCCATCAAGTCGCGGCATCTCGACATCAAGCACCATGACATCTGGTAATTCCGCCATCATCATCCCTAATGCCTCAACACCATCGCGCGCGATGCGAACATCGTAGCCAGCGCCAGCGAAGGTCTTCTCCAGGGCACGGCGCATCGAAATGGAGTCGTCGACGACCAGCACCAAGGCCGGCCGATCACGTGACCGCTCCGGCAACGACACCGGCGGCACGCGCACTATTGACTTGCTGTCCAGCGCATCGGTGAGCAGGTCGGCCAGATCGAGCACCAAAAACAGCCGGCCATCCGACATGATGCTCGCGCCGCGCACTGCCCTCCGTCGCAAATGTTCCGGCAGAGCGCGAATGACCACTTCGGATTCGTCGAACACCTCATCCACCAGGACGACTACCTGCCGCTGACCGGCATCCACCAGCAGCGCTGTATGCGATGTCTGCGGCCTCTCCTCCAGACCGAGCAACTCGGCCAGCGAAAAAACAGGCACTTCATCATACAACGCCGCTGTTGGGTCATCAGGTCTGCGTAGAGGCTGTTCGGGCGCTGAGCGCGCAATGCGCACACGGCGTGGGAACCTCGCGGAGGGCGTCCGTTGTTCGGCATCAGGCAAGGACACCAAAATGCCTGGTTCCGCAAGCGAGAACATATGCTGGATCATCGCGAGTGGAATCGCGTACATGTCCGCTCCCACCCGTACGTGCATCGCCCGCGTTATGCTCAACGATATTGGCACGCGAATCCGGAACACCGTGCCACGCCCCTGACCGCTTTGCACGGTGATCTTACCGCGCAGACTTTGAATCGCCGTCCGCACACTGTCGAGACCGATGCCATGCCCGGCGATGACTCCCGCCTTTTCGGTGGTGCTTAGCCCAGGCTCGAACATGAGATCAAGCGCCTGATCGCGCGTCAAATAATCGGCATGTTCAGGCCGACGAATCCGGGCGGAAACCGCAGCCGCAATCAGCTGATGGGGATTGACACCACGCCCGTCATCACCTACCTCTATGCTGACCTCATTGCCCGAGTATGAAGCATGCAGCCACACTTTTCCCGTTGGGTCTTTCCCAGTAGCCTCGCGCTCGGCGGGAGACTCAATACCGTGCGCCACTGCGTTGCGAACCAACTGCATCAATGGGTCGACAAGCGCATCGCTGATGTTGCGGTCGATTTCGGTGTCCCGGCCCGTGATGATAATTTCCACCTGCTTGCCCTCGATCTGGGCAACCGAATGGGCAGCAAGAGTCAACCGGTCGGAGAGCGACTTCAGGCTCACAAGCCGTAGATGAATAATGGTCTGCTGCATACCATGCAGTACGGTTTGTTGCGCTTCACTATTCCTCGCCATGCGCTTGATCAGCGATGTAAGCCCTCCGTGCAAAGCCGTCACATCTACGACAGCCTCTGAGAGAGAGCGCAGCGATTCGTCTAGGCTGGATGTCATATCAAGGTCGAACTCATTCCCTGCGACTGCGCCCCCCCGTGATGCTCGCGCCGAAGGCCAGGGCAGCGCATCGCCATCCAACCTTGCCAACTCACGCGACTGGCGCGCCATTCGGGACAGTTCACTGAGTTGGGTGCTGAGCGCAGCCAGACGAGCGAGCACATCCTCGATTTCCGACTGTACATGCGAAATCTCATCGTTGGTCTGAGCGAGCACAGAGCGATTCATCGCCAGTCCATCTGATTCGTGCATCAGCCCATCCAGCTCACGCGGCTCAACCCGCACGAAGTCCTCTTCGAGGATTCGATGCGCGGGTATGTGAGCGCTAGATTGCCCGTGACCGTCGCCTTCCGACGCGAGCGGCGGCACCTCTGTCGGCACAGCCATTGGCTTCGCTGCCGAGCTATCTGGCGGCAGCGCAATCGTGCGCGCATTAGCAACTAACATCAAAGCCTCGTCGAGCCTTTCCGCAGTTGCGTCACCCAGATTGTGCGCCTCCTGAAGCGCCACATCGATGACATCCGCGAACCGAATCAGCACGTTCAAACAGTCTGCCGCTCGCTCTGTCGCAACTGGATGCAGTACACGTGGCACACCCTCAAAGCAATACATCACCTCAGCCAGCACAGGAAATTCGTACGTCGCTGCGGTACCCTTCACTTTGTGCCCAATCTGCGCCATGGTGCGCAGGTCATCCGAGTCTCCTGGCATATTGCCAAACGAGGCGATGAGTGCCCGCAGCGTTGCCAGATCATTGCCAGCCTCAAGCAGAAACGCGCGTTTGAGGTGTTCGGGTATCTCGTCCATGACATCCGCCGGCACCAGTTGAGAAATCGGCGTCACCTCTCCGGGTGCCCGGCGTCGCAGCGTCGACTGCTGAAACGCGCGGATCATTGCCAGCGTCTCAGCCGAGAATTGGCTTTCGTCAAACGTGTCGCGCTCGTCCGCGCCACCAGACATATCCTCGCCGCCAAACATGTCGGTTCCCGTGTGATCGGCTGCGGTTGCACCACTAATATCCTGATCTTCCGCGCCGGGCGCAGGAACCTCTAGCGCGGATCGAAGGTCGTCGGCGCTCACACCCGCAGCATCGTCTGCCGACCCTTGCAGAGTGGAAGCGCCAGGCGCGACAACGTCATGCAACCGGGCGCGCAAAAAGGTCAGCGCGGCATCGATATCGCGCACACTCTCCTCCGACGGCAAGTCCGCGCCAGCGCGCTCGAGATTTGCCACGGCACGCGCGCAATCGCTCATCCCAGCCTGCGCCAGCAATCGACCCAGCCGCTCACATTCCGCCAGGAAGGTTCTGACCGTCCACGACTGTTCACCGTCCGCGAATGGTGTTGGCGAAATAGCAAGCACCGCAATCAACTCGCGAACGGCGTCGATGTACTGGCGAATCACCGCGCGCGCGCCAGGCAGCGCGTCCTCGTTGTGTGTCTCATTCATGAGACCGTGCCTCCACGCTCATGAGTGAATCCAGCAACGTGTCTAGCAGAGCGTTGATCTTGAGTACCTGGTACGCTGGTTGGCTGTCACGAAGTGTGAATGAGCCTGCCCGAAATCGCTCGACCGGGACACGCGCCGGCGCGGTAAGAACTGGGGCCGTATCAAGGTCGTCCTTCCCCATGTAGGCGATATCGCCGACGCTGCTAACGGCAAGCGCAAGCGTGCGTTCACCCACCCCGACGACGACGGCTGTTGGACCACTCTCTGGCGCACCCTGCCGAAGCGCATTGTTCGGCGAAGCTGCTAATCCCGGAACAATGATGCGACCATTGCGTGCCCGGGCGCGTGAGATGCCCGTCATTTCGGGGTCCGCGAAGAGAAAAGGCGCTGGATCCACCAGTCCAACCAGGTCGGTGTGGAAGGCAAAGAAGCCCAGCACCCATGAGGGACTAAACGGCAGCGCCACTGTCGTCGGAAGCGTGGGCAACACCTCGCGAAAATGGGTGAGCGGCGCCGCGCACGCGACATCCGCACAGGTGAAGAGGAGATAGGGGTCACCTGTGGGAGGCGTCACGGAATCAGCGGCGCGATGCGGCTGTTCGAGCGCGTCGCTCTGCTCATCGATAGTCTGCGCGCGCGCCAACGCAAGCAATTGCGATAAATTGAGCGGCGGCGTGCCCGATGACGATGAGCTATGCTTTGGCTCATCCTGTTGAGGCGTGTTCAACACTGCGTGCTCCACCTCCACTTCTGACGCAATCCATAACCCTAGTCCGTCGGAGTAGGCTCGATGTCTGGCACTTTGAGTTTGAGCAAAGCGAAGATCTTATGGACAAATTCGCGCTTTTCAAACGGCTTCGTAATGTAGTCAATGGCGCCTGCACGTTTTGCGCGCAAGCGATCGATAATGCGCCCCTTGCCAGAGAGCATAACAATGGGCACCCCTTTGAATTCCGGTTTGCTGCTGAGCAAACTGGCGACATCATAGCCGCTCATATGCGGCATTCCGATGTCGAGCAGCACGAGGTCAGGAACTGGAACAACGCCAGCGCGAAGCGCATTGATCGCGTCTATTCCGCTGTGAAAAGGCACCGTTTTGATGGCAACCTCTGCAAGCGAATACTGCACGATGCGGCGGATCATCTGTGAATCGTCGATCACCAGCACAAGTTTGCCGTTATCCTGGTTCAGCGGTATGGTCAGCGAAGCCGGACGTGATCCACCAAGATTATCCGGAGCCGACATGAATCGATCCATGTGATTCCTCCTGTGCCATGCCAGTCTGCGCGCCGCTGCGCCGTAGCAACCCAGAACTATCGCGGAACCTGGCGCTTACTCATCGGCAAGCGTTTGTCCGCGAAACGTCGCGAAGAGCGCTTCCCAAACTTCTTTGTTTTGCGAACGCACCCGAGGCGACGCAATTCGAGCATTGATAGCCTCGAAAGCGGTGGCGAGCGCCTTCAGCAGTGTTTCGAGTACGGTCTGATAGAACTCGGGCGCCACCTGCAAATGATGCCGCATGTTGCCTTCAAACGAGCGTTTGCAGAATGCCGCGAATTCATCGACATCGATGCGATTGCGATTGATCTTGAAGTCGTAGCCACCGACACCTGTCAAACGCTCACGTGCGAGCAGAATCGCCAGCGTATCAGGGGCTAACCCCAATTGCTGGCTGCGACAGGCCTCTTCGAGCGCCATCATCGTCAGGTTGATGAACGTTGCCAATGCGATCAGTTGATCAACTGGCGATTTCTTCTTGATCCAATCTTGCTCCATGCGCTGCACCAGCGAGAAGAGATTGAAATGATTCATGCTGAGCCGCTCGGCCTCATCCGGAAGTCCCGGTGCGCCAGTAACGCCTACCGGCAGCAACAATTGGTCGCGCACGAGACCCGCCAACTGATGGGCGACTTGTTCTTCGGGCTGCCGCACTGCCGTGGCGATGCGACGGACACTATGCTGCGTGTTCACCTGAGCAATGATGCGCCAGACGCTTGTAGGAAACTGCAATGGGTACCGGGTTGGCGGCATCGAGGCAAGCGCCAGGTTGGTTCGGGTTCCGTCTGGCAACTGCTCGACAAGATCGTTCCACTCACCCTCGTAGCGCATCATCTCCATAACGGCCTGTGTAGTCGAGAGGCGTAGATCGCCAGAGTCTACCGATGGATGCTCGTCCGGACGGAATTCATATGTGCCCTGCCGCCACAGTGCTATCTCGCGCAGCGTCCAGAGCGCCTGTGTCTTGAGCGCCATCGTCAACTGATCACGGCTCAAGATATTCAAGTCGACCAAGCGCTCGCCAATACGCTTGCCCAGGGGATCTTGCGTTTGCATGTGATAGGCGCGGTCGAGCTGCGCTGGAGTCGCCATATTGAGCTGCTGCAACACATGACCCAACGTAAGCGCCTCAGTATCAAGTTCCATGCTGTTGACGATGGAGCCAGCCTCGACATAGATCAGCCCTGATCGATCATCTTCGGTGTGGAGGTGAAGAGCACCGGTACTGGCGTTGAGCCCCATGACCTGCAACAACTCGGCCGTTCGAAACCCCTCGAGTCGACCCTTCAGTACAGCATCCTGTGGCATGTGTATTCTCTCTCGACACTACGCTCTGTCCGTCGCCACGATGCATCCTTATCGTCGAGTCGACACAGCAGACCGGCCATCCACACGGGGGCAATTATACTCTAGCGCTCAAGTTGCGGCAACGGTCCTACCCGCCGCACATCGCTCTCGGCGAGGTGGCTCAGCAGGAACGGCATCGTCTCGCCAAGCACAGGATGCACCAATAACGGGGCGATTTCAGCCAGTGGCGCGAGGACAAATGCGCGTTCCGCCAGGCGGGGATGCGGGACAGTCAACTCATCCGTTTGGAGGACTAGCGAGTCATAAAGCAGCACATCGATATCAATCACTCGGGGGCCATAGCGCCGACCGTCCGCTCGGCCCAGGTGGCGCTCGATCGCTTTGGCGGCCCGCAGCAGAGCGGGTGGTGTAAGGTCTGTCGTCGCCTGGCACACCAGATTGTGAAAGCGCGGTTGGTCGGTGACATGCAGCGGCGCGGTGTCATAGACCGAAGAGACACGCTCGACGGTGACGACCTCCGCGAGCGCCTGGATAGCGGCGGCGAGATTCGCGTCGCGGTCGCCAAGATTGCTGCCAAGCCCAAGATAGACGACGTGGAGGCTTTCGCCTGCCTGACCATGCATGCGCGTGCTCCCTTCTCCCAGCCACGAGATGGCAGAGTCACCTAAACCGCCCGAATCATTGACGACATCCGGGCCACACGCTATAGTGTGCTGCGCCTGGTGGAACCTGAATTGTACCCGAAGGATACCTGATCGCGCCGATAGTGGTCGAGAGGAGCAGCGACGATGCAGCCGTTTGCCGGACGACGCCAGTGGCATGCTACGCCGGAAAGCGCACCGCTCTGGCGGCATCCACGCGCGCTCGTCGTCCTTGCGGCTCTGGCGGCATGCCTCGCCATCGCGGCGTGTGGGTCGCCAACATTACCATCCTTGCCTGCTGGCAGCTATTCAAGCGCCACGTTCGGCTTCCATGTCAGCTACCCGGCCAACTGGAAAGCGAACCCCTGCGATGCGAGCACCTGCGGCAACAGCGCCTCGGGGGCGATCCCCTTCAATCTGATCATCACACGCACAGGCGACTCACACAGCGCGGCAGCCCTGATCTCGACCTGCACCATCACCATCATGAACATGAAGAATCGCGATATCGCGGCGAGCGCGGCCAGCCTATCCAGGGACAAGACGTTACAGTCAGTCACCATCGGCGGTGTGCGCGGTTATAAAAGCGCTCCGGTCACCCAGGACATCCCGAACTCACAGATCAGTGTGACCCACACCGACTATTTCGTGGTACATGGCAACTACGAGTATCAATTGAGCACCGACTCGGTGAAAGGCGATAACGCCGACGCCGATCTGCAGAGCATCATCACCAGTTTCGGTTTTGGCGGATAACGGCTGACATGTGCGCGTATTCGCCAGGGCATTCAGGCTGCGGCGCACATCCCCATCGACATCACTGCCCACAAACGTGGTCTGACACGTGCGGAGCGGGCTAAAAAGATGTGGGGGCGGCGCGATGTGCAAACAGGCCGCCCACCTCTACTGGCACTAGCGGCGATCCAGGCTCGCATCAACCAGACGACGCGCCTTCAGCTTACTGCTTTCTTGACGAGCGCGGTGATCTTCGCCTCGTCGGCGGCGGTCAACTCCTTCAGCGCGAAGGCGGTGGGCCACAGGGTGCCGTCGTCGAGGTGCGCGCTGTCGTTGAAGCCGAACGTCGCGTACCTCGTCTTGAACTTCTCCGCGGGTTGGAAGAAGCAAACAATCTTGCCATCCTTGTTGGCATAGGCGGGCATCCCGTACCACGTCTTTGGCGAGAGGGATGGCGCGCTGGCCGTGACGATCGCGTGCAGCCGCTCGGCCATGGCGCGATCAGTCCCCTTCATCTCGGCGATCTTCGCAAGCAGGTCGCGCTCCCCGTCCTCCCTGGTCGCCTGCGCCTTTTGCTCTTTGGCGCGCTCCCGCATCGCGGCTCGTTCCTCGTCCGTGAATCCCTTGATCGCCTTCGCGGGCTTCTTCGTCGCCTTCTTGTCGTCTATTCCCATGTGAGACTCTCCTTTGCGGTGTTCGGGGTGTGAACGCCATCGGGACGTAGAACGGAGCGCCGTGGCTCCATCATACCAGACCCTTCTCTCTGTGGACGCTCCAGCTGGCAGCCCAAAATGAAAGACACCGGGTCAAGCAGCGGCGACGTCCAAACTCAGTCGCCCGAGTCCCGCTTCATCTCGCCGCCCCATAGACGCCGCG
>DAHUXT010000419.1 GCA_027307065.1 Ktedonobacteria bacterium | reverse complement strand
TGATGATCCCGCCCTGCCCCTCGATCAACTGGATGGCGGCCCGCACCTGTGCGCCTGTCTCTATCCATTCGTCCACCACCAGCACGCGCCTCCCTGGCGCGAGCGCGTCTCGCCGCAGTTCCAGCGTTTTGTGCTGGCCGGTGTAGTCCACGCATTCGGCAGTAGCCACCGCGACCGGCAATTTGCCGCCCTTGCGAATGGGCACGAAGCCATGCTGTGTGCGTAGCGCCAGCGCCGCGCCGAGGATGAAGCCGAGCGCATCGATGCCCGCGACGAGATCGAACCCCAGCGGTTCCACCAGCACCGCCAGATCATCCACCAACGCGGCGAACGCATCGTGATCGGCAAAGAGTGGCGTCACGTCGCAGCGGTTGCCGCTCGTCTCGTGATCGATCAGGGCGAGATAGGGGCGGTCAGGCATGGTCGATTCTTTCGGTGTGGAACCCAGCGGTTTCGTTGACAGGCGTGCGACACTCAGTATACGCTCAGTACCGCTGTGTATCGCGCAGGAAGCCGCTCCATCCAATAACTACCGTCACCAGTGTAACGCTATCTGGGCTTTCGCAGACTACCTTGAATACGTCAATCCAGCGAATTGATCGCCACCACCTCAGTATTTTGGGAGCAACGTATGGCACATCGCACTCTCCATTCGCATAGCTCACATTGGGGCGTCTTCGACGCCGAGGTTGAAAACGGCGAGGTGGTGGCTGTTCACCCCTATCCCGGCGACGCCGACCCCTCCGCGATTCTGGCGAATATTCCGGATAGTGTGCGGCATCCCGCTCGTATCACGCAGCCGATGGTGCGCGCTGGCTGGCTGGACCGTGGACCTGGGCCAGACACACATCGCGGCGCTGAGCCTTTCGTGCCTGTCGATTGGGCAACCGCAACCGATTTGCTCGCCGCCGAATTGCGCCGTGTCGCCGATGAACACGGGCCACAGGCGATCTATGGCGGCTCGTACGGATGGGCCAGCGCCGGGCGCTTTCATCACGCGCAAAGCCAGATACACCGATTCCTCAACGGTCTTGGCGGCTATACCTACTCGGTGCACTCCTACAGCCTGGGCGCGGCCGAGGTCATTTTTCCGCATGTGGTCGGCAGCTTTTGGGACTTGGTGCTGCGAGCCACAGCGTGGCCAACCATTGTCGAAAATACAGAGATGTTCGTCTGTTTCGGTGGGCTGCCGCTGAAGAACACCGCCGTCAAGCCGGGAGGAGTGGGCAAACATCGGGTGCGCGAGTATCTGCGCCGGGCCAAGGAGCGCGGGGTCGAGTTCGTCCTCTTCAGCCCGCTACAAGATGACCTGCCCGACTTCGTCCAGGCAGAGTGGCATCCCCTCGTCCCCGGCAGCGATGTCGCGGTAATGCTGGCGTTGGCGCATACGCTGATCACCGAGGGGTTGCACGACACCGCGTTTCTCGACCGCTACTGCGTTGGCTTCGAGCGCTTCGAGCGGTATGTGCTCGGAAAAGACGATGGCCAGCCGAAGACACCGGAGTGGGCGGCGCGGCTGTCTGAGGTGCCAGCGGAAGAGATCCGCGCGCTCGCACGTCGCATGGCGGGACACAAGACGTTCATCACGATGAGCTGGTCGCTGCAGCGCACGGAATACGGCGAACAGGCGCCGTGGATGGGCACAACCCTGGCGGCGATGCTTGGCCAGATTGGGCTGCCCAGCGGCGGGTTCGGCTTTGGATACTCGTCTACGTCCATGGTTGGCGCGGCGCCGCTGAAATTCAGGTTCCCCAGCCTGTCACAGGGCAAGAACGCGGTGAAGACGTTCATTCCGGTCGCGCGCATCGCGGATATGCTGCTGCATCCGGGCGAGGCATTCACCTACGATGGGCGTAACCTCACGTATCCAGATATCCGGCTGGTCTATTGGTGCGGCGGCAATCCCTTCCACCACCATCAGCATCTCAGCCGTCTCCGGCGCGCCTTTGGGCGACCGGATACCATCGTGGTGCACGATCCATTCTGGACCTCCATGGCACGCAACGCCGACATCGTCCTGCCGTGCACCATGACGCTGGAACGCAACGACATTGGCTGGAATGAAAATGACAGCACGCTGGTCGCGATGCGGCAGGCGGTCGTACCGCATATGCAGGCGCGCAGTGACTACGATATCTTCGCGGATCTCTCCGCCAAACTCGGCTTCGCCGATCAGTTTACCGAGGGCCGCGGCGAGATGGACTGGCTACGGCATATGTACGATACCTGGCGAACCACCGCGAGCGAGCACGACATTGACGTTCCGCCATTTGAGGGGTTTTGGGACGAGGGCTATCTCGAACAGACCTGGAGCGACAACGACGAGGTGCTCTTTGGCGCGTTCCGCGCC
>DAHUXT010000418.1 GCA_027307065.1 Ktedonobacteria bacterium | reverse complement strand
TATGGCTTCAACGACTTCGACCGCGACCCGAAGAATATCTTCACGGATCAGACCGTCTTTCTCGACTACATGCGCGCTCAAGGGCATCCCAACGGCCACCTGATGATTCCCGGCAGCGTGGGCACGCTCACCAAGGCTGGCTATATCGTCGAGCATCCCATGCCAGAGGAGCAGGTACGCGCCATCTTCACCGACAAGCGCGGCTACCTGGCGCAGTATCAGGCGCGCAAACGGGACGAGATTGCCGCCATCAAGGCATCGTGGCCGCGTGGCCAGGTAGACATCCTTGCCTCTCTGCGCGAGTGGTTCGAGCCACTGATGGATAAGGCCGACCTGACCGCCGCGGGCATCAACAGTCTGGTGGTCATGGACTGCGGCGAGACGAAACTGGTGCTCGACTTTCACACGCGCAAGGTTTACCCCTGGCAGGGCGAGGAGTACGACTACTTCTTCCGCTTCGATCCGGCACTCATCGAATATCTGATCGTCCACCACGTCGAGGACTGGATCAACGAGGTATTCCTCTCGTGCCGCTTCCAGGCTGAGCGCAAGGGCGCATATAACGAGTACGTCTACAATTTCTTCAAGTGCCTGAGCATGGAACGACTGCAATACGCCGAGGGCTACTACGCCGAGAAGGCGCACGAGCACCAGTTCTTCGAGGCGGAGGGCTACCGCATCCAGCGGCGCTGCCCGCACTTGAAGGCCGATCTCACCCGCTTTGCCCACATCGAAGACGGTGTGCTCACCTGCACGCTGCACGGCTGGCAGTTCGAGCTGGCGACGGGTCGCTGCCTTACCTCCGACGACCGGCGACTGTATACCCAGCCGATCGCGATGGACGAACGGAACGAGGCGAGCGCGGCCACCCGCAGCGATGGCGCGGTACTGCACACGCCGATGGAGCAGCCCACGAGTGGCGCATCCATCCGCGACCGCTGCTACGACTGCTGGTACGACCCGAAGAAGTTCCCAACCCGCAAGAAGCAGCCAGCAGGGGAGGAATAGCGGCACAAGGGAAGGGGACCATACCTGCCCGCCGTTTGGGAGGAGGAATGTCATGGATGGATTCCGCGCGCTCTGGCAGCGCACCCGCGACCGGTTGGCACAGGCGGCCTCCTCGCCGATCGCGGCAGCGCGCAATCCTGCCGTGGCGGCCTACCTGGATGAGGTGCTCGACACCTTCCCCTATACCGATGCCGCCAAAGATTGGTTTCGCAGCGCCATCAGCTTCGAGGTGGAAAATCTGGAAAGCGCCAGCGGCGGTGGCTTCTGGTATCCCGACCGCTACACCGTCTTCCTCTATACCGCGCAATATGAGGCGGCCATCCACGAGCTTGCCCATGCCTGGTGGGAAGAGCGCCGGCCGCGCCTGAAAGACGCGCTGATCGCGGCGACGGTACGGCTTTCCGGCGAGAGCGATCCACGGTACGCTCATATGCAGCAGTTGACCCACGGCTACATTCACGGCATCCCGGAGCAGAACTGGCCCGGCATGCTGGTCGATCGCAACGACTGGGAGATGTATGCCGGGATGGCGAGCGGCATGATGGCTGATCTGCGCCTAGTGCCGCCGTATGTGCGCGAGTTCTACGCCGAGATGTATCAGTTGCTCCCCGACGATGCTCCCTCGCCCGCGAGCCTCGCTCGGCACAATTAGGAAATTCGGCACAACCAGAATACCGTCGCCGCGTAGAGACATAACAGAAACGTTGCACGAAACTCGCTCGTGCTCTTGGCTGTGCTTCATCTGGCTACGAAGGGAATTTTTCATGGCTCAAGCTCCGGTACAGGCGTATCCGCAACGACGTGGTGGGGTCACTGGATTCTTAGGGGACATTCTTCGGGGAGCGTTGCTCGGCGATTTCGCCATGGATCTTGGTCTGGCTGGGGCGGTCACTCAGGTGGTGCTGGCCTATACGCCACTGGTGGGCGACATCTGCGCGCTGCGCGATATGGCGGGCGATCTCTATCACCGCGATAAGGTCGGGTTTCTGCTGAGCGTGGCGGCGTTGGTGCCGGTGCTTGGTGGTATCGCCAAGACGGTCGATGTCATCCACAATACGCGCCGCGTCGGGCAGGCGTATGTGCGCTCGCGCCAATCGCGGCAGCAGCGCCCCCGGCACTAATCCCGCCTTTCACGCGACTATCGCCTCTATCATCTTTGGGTCAGCGCGCATCACTGGTTGCTCTCGAACCGCGCGCTGGCCCTCGCGCTTTTCCGCGGCGCGGCATCATGCTGGTCCCGGCGCGGTATACTGCACTCACGGAATCTGTATCCATCCAGCCTTGAGAACAACAGGTATAGATGGCGACCTCCCTCTCGCGACAAGTACGAAGGAGTACGAAAC
>DAHUXT010000417.1 GCA_027307065.1 Ktedonobacteria bacterium | reverse complement strand
GATTCTTGGGATTCATTGCCGGAGTTGACCAATACCTGACCAAACCAGCCTTGCCGTCGGAGGTACGCGCGGCGATTCACCAGGCGATCCTTGTGAGCGAAGATGAGCGGCGACGGCGCTGGCGCGAACTCTTTGAGGCTGAGTCACCGCCCGACGCCTAACCGTCTCAGCCTATGTCGGTCGACGCGTACAAGGAGGCGCCATGCGTGATACACCGGACACTGTTACTGCCGCTGAGCGGGAGATCTATCGTGACTATGATCGCCAGCGGCGCCTGCGCTTAGTCCGAGCCATTGCTCCACTCTTCTTTGGTCTGGCAGCATTCTTATGGCCAGCACTGACGCTATTTGTCCTATTCGTCCTTCCCCAGAACCAACGTTCGGTCTCGATTCTCGTGGCCGATGCCATCGTTGGTCTCTGTACCGCGCTCTTCGCGGTTGGCTATTTCGCGGCACGGCGCGAGCGTGTCAACCTCGCCGCAGGGCTGGTGACGGCTGCCACTGGTCTGGCAATCGTGACGCTGGGAGGAGCATGGGCGACGGTACGCGGCATCGATCCGTTTTTGCTGGTCGACTTCATGTCGTTCGCGGTTGCCATCGTTCTTGCGGGCGTCCTGGGAGAGCGGTGGATGGTGATCGTCACCACACTGATCACCAATGGGCTCGCGGTGTGGGTATCGCTTGCCGCGCCACGGATCTTTATCTCCTCCGCGCTCATTGACGGGCAAGTGCTGCTCTTCATCCCGTTGGCGATTGTCGAAGAGTGGGCGCTGGCCGTGCTGCTGCTCTCAGTACAGAGCGCCTACCAGCGCACGCTACGGGAACTCGGCGACGTCCGGGTCGCGATGGAGCGGGCACGCAAACTCGACGAACTCAAAGACCAATTCATTAGCAGCGTCAACCATGAACTACGCAATCCTGTCATGGCGATGCTCGGTTACATCGAATTGCTGCAGGATTCCGCCGCCTCCGCCTCCAACTCCGCATCTGTCCCATCCGATCGCATGACACGGTACATCCAGCGTGCCAGCAAGGCCGGTCACGCGTTACGCACGCTGCTGGCAAGCATTCTGGAGACACGGCGACTTGACCAAGGGGCCACGGATTTTACCCCTGAGGCGGTCGATATTCTGGCCGAGCTTGAGGCTGCCATCGAGTTTGTCGATCCAAGCGAAAGCAATCTGATCGAGCGTGAACTGCGGGTGAGCATTCCGTCGGGCCTCGCGATCTGGGGCGAACACGTCCGCCTGCAGCAAATCTTCACCAATCTACTCTCCAACGCGATCAAGTACTCGGCTCCAGGAACACCGATCGAGGTACGAGCCTGGGTAGAGCAGGATGCGACACGCACACAGCGGCGCTGGAGGAGGCACGATACGCCAGCGACCGTGCCCCAGGAGGTGCGGCTCTCTGTACGCGACTATGGCTTAGGAATCCCACCAGACCAGATCCCTTTGCTGTTTCAACGTTTCGTGCGTCTGCCGCGCGATCTCGCGTCGAATGTGGTCGGCAACGGGCTGGGGCTGCATTTGTGTCGGGTGCTCGCCGAGGCGATGGGCGGGCGCATCTGGGTTGAAAGTGCCGGGATCGCGGGAGAAGGGTCGACGTTTCAGCTGCGCCTCCCGTTGCCGCCCCGCGATAATGTCAGCCCGTTCACGCCCACACAGGAGGGGCATCCCACGCCAGGTCCGAGTGTCGATCCCGTCTCGCGATCATAACATGCTCTCAGGACTCCCGCGGGATCCTGAGGGAGTCCATTCAGAAAGGAGCAGAGCATGCACATCTCCGTTCCAGCTGTGGCGTCCACGCAGCCAACAGCGCTCGTGGTGGACGCCAACGCAGTTGAATATGAGAAAATAGCGCGCTGTCTTGAACCCTTTTATCGCATTCTCAAAGCAGCTGCGCTCGCGGAGGCGATGCAGCACCTGCAGCAGGCGCACCCTGCGGTGGTTGTGCTCGATCCTGATTTGCCAGACGGCGACGGCATCGAATGGCTGCGATACCTGCGCGCGAATCCAGCCACACAGTCTCTCGTCGTTGCATGTGTGACTCACCGCGCAAGCGTGCGCGAGAAGGTGACTGGCTTCATCGCAGGAGCCGATGACTATGTTATTTACCCCATAGATCCAGAGACATTTGCGTATCGCGTGGCGCTGCTGGCGCGCATCGGTCGGCGCTAACGGGGGAGCAGATGACACTGACAGCGCGCATACGTGTAAGCATGGCATGCCGTGCTTATTAGGCTGCTGGCTTCACACCGGGTGCTTGCCACAGCGTGAATGATTCTAACGCATCACAGTGCCGGAAACATTGCTGCTGCCAACAAACCTGACTCATTTGGAAAAGACGGAGTGATACCCGCGGCGACGCGCGTTTCGA